>DASSFT010000312.1:0-4467 GCA_035694045.1 Chitinophagaceae bacterium | reverse complement strand
TGATCTGGAAAATAAAAAGAAAGAGTAATGACGAGTTGCGGCAAAACTTTGTGGATATGATCGCAGAGCAGGCAAAAGTGCTCGACATGAAATTACCGGATGACAAGTTGAAATGGAATGAAAAAAGAAAGCATTATGATTTTGGCGAAATCAACTGGGATGAATTCTGGAACGTCGTTAAGGGAAACGGCCCCTGCAACAAGGAAAGACTGGAAGCCAGGAGAAAAGCATGGGAAGAAGGTGAATGGGTGAGAGAGGCGGCGGCGGCGTATGCTGAAAAAAGAAAGGAAAAGCAAAAAGCCGCCTAACTGGAACACATGATAGGCTGTATACCACGAAAAATATATCACGAGGATATGTTAGGTGAAATAAACAAAGACTATAAAGATTGTTTAAAGCAATTAAACGGGTATATCAAGTATTTAAAGACGGCGAAACTGAGAGCGAATAATTAATAATCAGTAATCAATAATCATAATGGATATTCGAATTAAAAAGTTCTACTACGGTGACATCCCAGACGAAAACGGAGGTAACGACAATAAAGACTCTTCCCAAAATCCCCCCTTGGGGGGTGGGGGGGCAGTGCTTTGGCCTCTCTGGGAAGTCTTCATCCGCAGTAAGCAAGGTCTCGATCACAAGCATGCAGGTAGCCTCCATGCAGCGGATGCGCAGATGGCAATTGAAAATGCAAGAGATGTTTATACGAGGAGAATGGAAGGAGTAAGTATTTGGGTAGTTGAAGCGAAATATATTCATGCGTCTAATCCCGATGAAGCGAAAAGTTTGTATGAACCTGCGGAGGATAAAATCTATCGACATCCTACTTTTTATGATTTGCCGGATGAGGTGAAACATATGTAAGCCTCCCCAACCCCTCCGAAGGAGCAGCCTCCCCAACCCCTCCAAAGGAGGGGCTTATAACACTCTAATAATGGAAAAATCTTTACATAATTCGACGGTTTCGAAAGTCCTTGCTTATAAACTTCAATCATGGAACAATCTTCAAATAATTTAGACACTTCGAAAATCCCCCCCTCGGGGGGTGGGGGGGCCGCTCTGGCCTTAGCGGACAACGCCCTGCTGCTCGGTCATCGCAACAGCGAATGGTGTGGTCACGGGCCCGTGTTGGAGCAGGATATTGCTATCACCAATATTTCCCTTGACCTGATCGGGCAGGCAAGGAATTTTTATCAATATGCGGCTTCGCTGATCGGGGGCGATTCCAATGAAGACAAACTTGCATACCTGAGAGAGGCTGGAGAATTTAAAAACTGTTTGATGGTGGAGTTGCCCAGGGGCGATTGGGCTTTCACGATTTTGCGACAATTTTTTTTCAGTGCTTACCAATTTTATTTATACCAGCAATTGCAGCAAAATAAGGATGAACAGCTGGCAGCTATTGCCGTTAAATCAATAAAAGAGGTCACTTATCACCTCCGCTGGAGCAGTGAATGGGTGATTCGGCTGGGAGACGGAACCGGGGAAAGTCATAAGAGGATCGTTAAAGCCGTTGATGAGTTATGGCCTTACACCGGCGAACTTTTTTTGCCCGCATCTTACGAGGAAAAAATGGGTATCGATCTAACCAGCGTAAGAGATAATTGGATACAAAAAATAAATGAAGTTTTGGCCGAGGCCACGCTTGCCGTGCCTTCTTCGAAGAATGAACAAACCGGTGGTAAGGAGGGCCGACACACCGAGCACTTAACCGATCTTCTTAAAGATCTTCAATACCTGCAAAGAACGTATCCGGGCATGGAATGGTAAGCACAAACACATTTAAACGAAGGCTATTTAACGTTTGATGGGGTCTTAAATGATTTAATTTTGAGACAATAAACAGAACGGTTTTTGAATTATCCTAACGATAGTAATCTCGCCTCGCAGGCTTCCAATCTGGCAACCGGGGAAGCTAAGATCTTCAGCATTTTGCAGGCTGTACATGATCCCGAAGTACCGGTACTATCGGTGACCGACCTGGGAATTATCCGGGATGTAAAAGACCTTGGCAATTCTGTTGAGATAACGATCACACCAACTTATTCAGGCTGCCCGGCCATGGATGTGATCAGCATGAACATCCGGCTGGCACTGATTTCGCATGGCTATAAAAATGTAATAATTAAACAAGTCCTTTCTCCTGCCTGGACAACAGACTGGATGACGGAAGAAGGGAAACAAAAGCTGAAAGAATACGGGATAGCTCCTCCCAATCCAAAACAACAGGTCTGCAACCAGGATTTGTTTGCTCCGGATGAAGCCGTTCAGTGCCCACATTGCAACTCTTATCATACTCATCGCATCAGTGAATTCGGATCAACGGCGTGCAAGGCATTGTACCAATGTGATGATTGCAGGGAGCCGTTTGATTATTTTAAATGCCACTAAAGCTTAGCGTTCCTACAGGAGTTTCATTTTAAATTTTCCCAAAGTGATGCTGGCCCAGCGGCCATCGGATCGTAACGCAAAGCCTTCAAAACTTCCCGTAGCAATTTTTGTCTGGGGATCATAATCCCGTACAGCCCCGGAGAAAGGAGCATAGGTCTGGCTCATCATTATATAAGACGGAGTAACACGATCATAGTAGTAAAAAGCAACCTTATCAGCACTTGTATAAGCTATGTTTCTGTTTAAAGTATCGTGGAGGTAAACAGTTATCACCATCCCGGTATCACCGGAACAGGAAGACGGACCAAAAAAAGTAAAAGCTGTTCTGTCGGAAATAACAATGGCTGTATCGGCTTTACCGCATACAGGTATGTCGTCCATTTTAAAACTCCAGGTAGATAGTTCAGTTGTGGTCAGAGTCGCACAAACGGAACAAAGCGGAAAATTATATGGAGGTGTTGCCGGCGGTGCTGTTGTTGTGTCGATTGGAGGTGGCGGTCTTCTTTCGAAGCTATATTCCTTGCCACATCCGGTGATAAAAAGGAAAGATACAATTGCCAAAAAACCCTGCAAATTCTTCATACTGCATTTTTAGCCCGGTAGATTGGAGCAGATGGTTATTAAAGTTAGCGCTTTATATGAAATGCTCCCAGATTTATCCGGGATACATAAAGGTTAAAACAAATAACTTCTACTTAAACGAATCTGCCTCCCTGTACGCCTTTATTAAAACCATTTCTCCCTCTTTTCCCGGCTGTGAATTGCCGTGTTCCATTCCCAATATTCCCTTGTACCCTTTGGCATAGATATGTTTAAAAATATTCCTGTAATTCATTTCCCCTGTACCGGGTTCTTTCCGGCCAGGATTATCCCCTATTTGAAAATAACCGGTTTCATCCCAGACCTTATCAATATTGGCAATGATGTTTCCTTCATTCCGTTGCATATGGTACATGTCAAACAGAAATTTACAAGATGCACTTCCGACAGCCTTGCAAATCATAAATGCCTGGTCGGTATGACGTAGAAACAGGTCAGGATTATCGCTCAACGATTCCAGCACCATTACCAGTCCGTTTGGCTCGAGTATCTCCGCTCCTTTTTTTAAAGCAGTGATAACATTAGCAGTCTGCATATCGAATGACAGGCTCCTTTCATAGTTACCGGGTACTACCGTCATCCATTTTGCATGGCAGCGTTTGGCTACTTCCACTGCCTCTTTACAATCTTTTATCATCCGGTCGATGAATTCTTGTTTGCCGGTTGTCAATGAAGTCTTCCAGTGCCAATTCTCTGAAGTAATGACAAATACACCCATTCGCATTCCCAGTTTTTCCAACAGGTCACCGATCTTTTTCTGTTGTTCGACGGGGCGGCTCATCATGCCATTGTCTTCAATACTGCGGAAGCCCTGGTCATGGGCCCATTTGATCTGGTCGAGGAAATCGTCGCCCCCATTGTTTTTGAACATGCCATCATGAAATGCGTAGTCGAGGTTAAACGGCTTGTTGTCTGGTGATGGGACCGCGGCCAGGGTTTGACTTGCAGTGACTACAGCAGCGCCCGATAAAAAACTGTTGCGGATAAATTTTCTGCGTTCCATAAACTTTTATCTTTCTGACTTAAATGTAAGCTATCCCGTTCATGTGGCGATTGATTTTTCCTTTACTGTTTTTGTTTGTGTCTGCACGAACCAGCCAGCTACAGCTAAAACGATTCCATTTTGCAGAAAACAAAATGGGCTCCCCCTTTAATCTTATTTTTTATTGTGATGATTCTGTCAGGGCAGTCGGCTTATCCAAAGAGTGCTTCGCTATTGTCGATTCGCTCAATTCCATTTTTAGCGATTATATGGCGGAAAGCGAAATCAACCGCCTCAGCAGGCAGCCAGTTAACGAGAAGGTAAAAGTCTCGCGTGAACTATTTTCCATGATCATCCTATCCAGGAGGGCGTGGGTAAACTCCAGTGGGACATTTGATATTACCATCGGCGCTCTCACTCATTTATGGCGAAATGCGAAAGCCGGGAAAAGATTTCCGGCCGAAGAAGAAATAAATCAGGCCAGGCAGTTAACG
>DASSFT010000311.1:0-2639 GCA_035694045.1 Chitinophagaceae bacterium | reverse complement strand
GATCCTTTGCGCTGATAGAAGATACAGAGGCCAACAGGTTTTTTCTTTTGACGGACTGATAGCCTATCACTACCACGTCTTCACCGGTTTTTACCTCGGGTGTCAGGCTCACATTGACTTCCGTCTTTCCAGAAGTTCCTATTTCATATGGCGTATAGCCCACTGATGTAAACACCAGCACAGCCGAGGCGCTGCTGAGGGTAATATGAAAGTTACCCTGCGCATCGGTTACTACCGCGTTTTTCGAACCCTTTATGGTTACGGTAGCACCTACTATAGGTTGGTTGGAATCGGTAGTCGTCACTCTTCCCTTTACTTCCCTGTTTTGCGCCAGTAACTGGTGGGTAACCAGCATTAGTAAACACGCGAGAAATGTTGTTTTCGTGATTCTTGTCATAATGCAGTTTTTAAATATGGCTTATAAAACCTGTTAATAGTCCCTGGCAGCCTGGCTGCCCCGTATTTGTTCGGTCAAATATTATTGGTCAATCTGGATAAGATGCTGCCTGAAATAGCCGGGTTGAATAAAAAAAATGCAGGAAAAGAAGAGATGGATAAAGAGAGAACAGTTGCTTTTTTACAAACTGATAAATTAGGTACATAGCAAAGCAATCTTTTCATTCCGCAAGCATTTTCTTTAAGCAATCAGGGTACAAGCAAAAGATTTAGACTGGTTTTCCAGCTAAACCAGCAACAAGTCTAAGCAGAACTTGGATGCTACCGTCAATTTTAACCGTATTTTTTTACGCAATCGTTCCCGGTAACCGGCCCGTTTGTTGCTTGTAAAACAACTTGTTATGGCCTTTTACAAATATCAATTCCGGGGTATCCGGATACCAGTCCACTAAAACAGACCAATCAACCTTTGCCCCCTGGTTTTCGTTCTGATAACAACAGGGCCAACTCGCTTTAAAATCTTTAATTTTATAACCTGTTCTCCAGGCGCTCTATAATACTAATACATGAAGTTTGAAGCCGTTACGATCAAGGATATTGCGAAAGCATTAGGTCTTTCTACCTCTACTGTATCCCGGGCATTACGGGATAGCTATGAAATCAGTCCCGAAACAAAAAAGCTGGTCCTCGAATATGCTGAGAAAATAAACTATCACCCCAACCCCATCGCTTTAAGCCTAAAGGAAAGAAGAAGCCGCTCGATCGGCGTGATCGTTTCCGAAATTGCTAATAGCTTTTTCTCACAGGCTATCGACGGGATCGAATCGATTGCGTATAAAAATGGATATAACGTTATTATCTCCCAGAGCCGGGAATCATTTGACCGGGAGGCGATCCACTTACAATATCTCACGTCAAGGTCCATCGATGGTTTGATCGTTTCAGTTGCCGCTGAAACAAAAGATTTCAGCCATTTCAAAGAACTGCATGAGCGGGGAATGCCGATTGTTTTTTTCGACCGCATCATCAATGAGATCAATACCCACAAAGTGATCGTTGATAATTACCTGGGTGCTTATGATGCCACCCGCTATCTTATCGAGAACGGGTTCAAACATATTGCCGCTATTGCCAATAACGAGATATTATCCATAACGAGGGACAGGCTGGCTGGCTATAAAGCTGCTTTGGCGGATCATAACATCAAAACAGATGATTCATTTATTAAATATTGCGAGCATGGAGGTTTGAGACTTGAAGAAGTAGAGCAGGTAGTGACTGAACTGGTAGACGGGGAAATCAAGCCTGACGCGATTCTTGCCCTGGGTGATAAATTAACAACAGGAACTCTTCGCATCCTGAAAGCGAAAAAATTTAATGTGCCGGGAGATATCGGCCTTATCGGTTTTTCCAATTCCGAAACATCTGAACTGATCGAACCCCCGTTATCTATTATTAAACAACCGGCCTTTGAAATGGGAGAGATCGCCACGGACCTGCTTATCCAGCTTATCGAAAGTAAACGGCCGGTTACAAGTTTTGAAACGAAAAAATTAGCACCCCAGATCATCATCCGCGAATCTGCCAAGAATAAAAAGAATTATGTTGAATTTTAGATGATGAATTTTGAATGACGGACTTTCCCTATACTTTAAAAAGATCGTATTGAATCGAACTGTGACTATTTCATTCAACATTTAGAATTCAACATTCAAAATAATTTTTAGCCCTGGCTGTAGTCAATCATTTTCCTCGAGCTGGTTCCATCATCATACAATTCAATCACCGCGTAAGCAGGAGCAAATTCCTGGAATGACCCGCTCCACCAATTGCCACTGACAGCACCATTGCAGTAATACCGGATGCCAAGATAGTCCAGCTCATCCTGCAAATGAATATGCCCGCTCAGGCAAACTTTTATATTGGGATAGTCCATGAATATTTTTTTCAACGCCAGGAAATCAGTGTGCATGAGATTGCGCTGGATCTTCAGATCGCCATTGGTCTCGGTTTTATTAAAAAACAGGCCAGCACAAATGGAAAGGATGGGGATGTGTGAAACAATACAAACGAATTTATCTTTTGATTTTTCTAATTCCTGTTTAAACCACTCCAATTGCGCCGGATCCAGGTAGGCAATATAGCCACCGGCAGGATTCAATTGTGTGCTGTCAAGCACAATAAAATTCCATTTGCCTTTCGAAAAACTGTAATAACGCCCGGGCATCTGCAGAGTTTCCACC
>DASSFT010000310.1:0-3064 GCA_035694045.1 Chitinophagaceae bacterium | reverse complement strand
CTGACATAAATGTTTCTTGCCCCGCCGCTCATCTCGCTACCAATAACAAACCCGCCATGGGCCGCATAAACTGTGCAACCCCGGATGATCACGTTCTCGATCGGCAAACCCCGTTTCCTGCCTTCGGCATCGCGACCGCTTTTCATACAAAGAGCATCGTCGCCTACATCAAAAACAGAATTTTCGATCAATACATTTTTACAACTTTCTGCATCAATGCCGTCACCATTCTGCGCATACCAGGGGTTTTTTACTGAGATATCCCTGACCGTCAAATGTTCACTCATCAATGGGTGTAAACACCAGGCTGGTGAATTCTGGAACGTTACTCCTTCCAGCAAAATGTATTTGCAATTGGCAAGCACTAATAAATTCGGTCTTAAAAAATCCTTGACGCTTTCATAAAAAGCCGCGTCTTTTTCCGGCGAGATAGCACCCGGGTTTTGCGTCTTCGAGCCTTTCAGGTTTTTGGCTGAAGGGTACCAGGTTTTTTTGTCATCACTTAAAATGCCGCCGGATTCAACCAGTTTTTTCCATTGCGTTTCGTTCAATTTGTCCTTTTTCACCGCCCGCCAGGCATCCCCATTGCCGTCAATGATTCCTTTGCCTGTGATCCCGATATTGGTGGCACCTGTAGCAGAAACAGGAGACTGGTTGCGCATTTGCGGCAGCCCCTCCCAATTACCCTGTACCAGCGGGTATTCATCAAAATCGCGGGTGAACAATAGAGTGGCCCCGATAGCGAGGTGAAGATTGACATTACTTTTTATTACAATTGGCCCTGTCAACCAGAGGCCGGAGGATACCAGTACCACACCCCCGCCTTTTTTATTACAGGCATCAATGGCCGCATTGATACTTTTTGTATTCAACGTGTTGCCATCGGGAACGGCGCCAAATTTCTTAATATTGAAAGTATCTTTTTTGAATTTCGGCTCGATGATAACGGGTAATTTACCGCCGGACTGAGCCGTCGCATTTAACACGGAAAACGCAAAAACCAGTATGCTAATAGTTTTCTTCATGACAACAATTCAATCGTTAGGAAACACGTGGTTTTGGACTACAATTTTACCTTAAACCCCATCATTTTCATTGGTTTGGAAGGGGTTTATTTACGCAATCGTTATCGGATTGCAGATGCCGGATACTGGATGCTGGATACAGGATGCTGGATGCTTTCGTATTCCCGCTTTCAGCGCGAAAGGCAGGTGGATATGGAATTGGTTTCCAGCCCTTAGTCAACTGGCCTACAAGTCACCTCAGAGATAGTCTTAATTACTATGAGTTTCAGACTAACGACTATGGACTATCGACTATTGACTGACTTTCACTGCCTGCCTTGCCAGCAATTTCCACTGTTTATGCTCCTTTTGAAAGACCAGGAGCACAAGCAAGTGTACTTCGGCCGGCTTGCCGTTATCGTTGGTTGTTGCGCTTAGTTTGTGCCGGACGACGGCAATATCGTCGCTTATGCTGATTGTCTGATCGGTCAATTCAATTGTTACAAAATCCGATTTGCCGCTGACGATCTTTTCAACAAATTCCTGTTTGCCTTCCACGTGCCCGCCGGAATGGCCATAGCTTAATTTATCCAGGACAATACTTTCCAGTTCT
Source organism: Chitinophagaceae bacterium (assembly GCA_035694045.1). Taxonomy (GTDB): domain Bacteria; phylum Bacteroidota; class Bacteroidia; order Chitinophagales; family Chitinophagaceae; genus VBAT01. The sequence continues at coordinate 1,447 of DASSFT010000310.1, read as the reverse complement.
TCCTTATTGCCGTCGATCATTGCTTTTTTTAATTTCTCCACGGCTGCTGCCACTTCTTTTTCGTCCTTTGTTTGAGCATTCACACCGGCTGAGATTGCCAAAAGAAAAATACCTGTAAAAATCAGTTTCCTTATCATAGTATTTGTTTTAAACATTATTGGATCGCCTCCACCCTGAACCAATCTACTTCCGCCGAACCGCCATCATTTGTGATGGCTTTTCTTGTATAAAATAATCCAAGTTTCGCTCCCACCCATTTTCCCGGCCTGGCGTGAAACGTTCCCGGAATTACTGAAGCCGGCCTGTCGCCAATAGTATACCTGAACGAACATTCTCCTCCTTCCTTCACCTCCACCTCTAATAAAAGATTGTTGCCCGTAATTTTTTCCAGTAAGGTTTCCCCGGGAAGTTTTCCTTTGTCTGCTCCTTCGCAACTCAAATAGCACAGGTAAAACCCATCTTTCCGTTTAACGACGGTGATACCGGCATAATCCATTCCAAAAACCACGAACCCGAGTCTTTCACCCTCTGTTATTGGTTTGAATTTTACTTTGGTACTGGCGCGAAACCCGCCCGATGTTGGGAATTTTTGCGCCAGCAGATTGGGAAGGGTCCAAAGATTGGGAAGAGAATCGCTATTATAAACAGCAAACATTTTCAAATACCCCGATGTGGTTGGGTAAGCCCAGCCATTTTTTGGATTTGCCTGCCACTGCCATTGTAATCCCAGGCTGGGTTCATTAAATTCATCGCTATCTGCAAGGGTACTTACCTGGTAAGTCTTCCCTATACCGGGTTTCTTATAAATTAATACAGGTTCTCCTTTTCCGTCGCCATCCGCATCAACACCTATCACCGGCCATCCATTGACCCATTTCATGGGTTGCAGGTGAACCACTCTTCCATAAGCTTCTTTATCCTGGAAATGAAGAAACCAGTGTTCACCTGTTTTTGTATCGACCCAGGCACCCTGGTGCGGACCATTTACAGAGGTTGATCCCTGGTCCATCACAACTTTTCTTTCGTAAGGTCCATAGATATTCTTACTTCTTAGCACTAACTGCCAACCCGTGCTTACACCGCCGGCAGGAGCAAAAATGTAATAATAACCATTGCGCTTATAGAATTTAGGCCCTTCGATAGTAGGATCGCTGTCATGACCATCGTATACCAATACTCCTTCATCAAGCGTTTTAGTTCCTTCTGCATTCATTTGTTTTATCACCAGGATGCTTTTGATACCTGCGCGGCTTCCTGCATAGGCGTGAACCAGGTACACTTTTCCATTATCGTCCCATAGAGGACAGGGATCAATTAGACCTTTCCCTTCCTCGATTAGCAAAGGTTCACTCCAGGGACCGGTTATTTTTTTTGCTTTGATTACATAAATACCAAAATCGGGATCGGGGTAATAAATGTAAAACTCGTTATTGTGATAACGGATTGA
>DASSFT010000309.1:0-3315 GCA_035694045.1 Chitinophagaceae bacterium | reverse complement strand
CTAATAAAATGCTTTGACGGCAGAGTTATTTTTTGGGATAAAAGAACTAACCTCAGTTTTTTATTAACTGAGTCTTCTACCTCATGCGGTCTTGATAACAGGCGTTTCGGTTGCCTGCCCGACTTTCTTTTTGGCGGTTTTGCCTGTACCGTAGGTCGACTTAACGATATCAACTGCAAACAACTTGCTGGTTTTCTTCAGCTTTTTTTCAAACTTCTTTTCGTTTGTTCCTGTTTTGAATTCAGCCAAAGCAGCTGCGAGCCTGTCATATACTTTTTGACGGGCTTCCTTGCGGATTGTCTTTTTCGTAATAGCTTTTTTACTACTCATCTTTCGTAATATTTTGATAACACAAAAATAATACCCCCGTAAAATGTGCAATGTTAAGTTTTGCCTCTATGGAAAAATTTAATATTGGAGACATCCTTCCGAACTCCTTAATTCTCAATCAAAAAGCAGGTTTGTGCGGCTAATTTATGCAATTATAAACTGCGGAAACGTAGTCGCGGCTGTTACGGTTAAATCGTTGTGCCCGGCTGGCTACAACACCAAAAACCTGTTGAAAAGGGCTAACTTAAAATAAGATTTCTGATTCCTGTCAACTTAAACTTATACTTATGAAGAAGTTCCAGCTTTGCTGCAGAACCATTTTTGCTTTTTCATTTTTGGTTATTTCAGCTGGGTTGCTGCATGCACAGGTGACTACCGCGACATTAAGTGGAATTGTAAAAGACTCAAAAGGTGTGGCTCTGCCTTCGGCTTCGGTTACGGTCGAGTATCCGGATGCTGGAATTACCCAAACTATTGCCACGAAAGCTGATGGAAGATTTACCGTTGCCAATCTCAGGGTCGGCGGTCCCTATCGAGTCACCGTTAATCATGTAAGTTTTCAAAAAGCTGTCTCCGATAGCATCTTTCTTGAATTGGGATTGAATAATACGGTTGAATTCCAACTTGAGGAAAGAGCAACCGAAATCGGTGGTGTGACGGTGACAGCGAGATCCAAAATATTTGACGATAAGCGAACCGGTGCTTCTACCAATATCAACAACCGGATGATCCGCAGCTTACCAACTATCTCCCGTTCTGCTGACGATTATCTTCGATTGACACCTTCAGCCTCCGCTACCTACAATGGATTGTCCTTTGCAGGACGAAACGGCCAGTATAATAATTTTTCACTCGATGGCGCTGTTTTCAATAATCCATTCGGTCTGGATGCTCCAACACCGGGAGGACAAACTAATGCGCAACCCATATCACTGGATGCTATTGACCAGATACAGGTCAATATCGCACCATACGATGTTACACAGGCGGGTTTTACGGGAGCCGGAGTCAATACAGTGACGAAATCGGGTAACAACAACATTACCGGTACAGTATATGGATTTTTCCGTAATCAAAGTTTTACCGGTAAAAAAGTTGACGGAACCAAGATTACGGTGCCCGATCTGAAGCAACTGCAGGTTGGCGCGGCACTGGGCGGGCCGATCATTAGAAGTAAATTGTTTTATTTCCTGAGTATTGAAACCGAACAAAGAACCGATGAAGCAACCGCGTTTCAGCCCCGCAATGCATCAAATGCGGGCAAACCTACCACGGCAAGAGTATTGGAGCAGGATATGATTGATGTAAGCAATATACTCAAGACAAGATTTAATTATGACACGGGTCCTTACCAGGGATTTACCCACGACCAGACTAATTATAAATGGCTGGCTAAACTGGACTGGAATATCAGCGATGTGCACAAACTTTCATTTACCTATAATGGGTTGGATGCAAGTAAAGACAAGCCCGCACACCCCAGTGCAATTGGCCGCCGCGGACCTGATTATACAACCCTGCAGTTCCGCAATTCTGGATACGAGATCATCAATAAGCTTAACTCATTCAATGCGGAACTTAAATCAAACTGGGGAGGCAATTATTCCAACAAGCTGAGATTGGTGTACACGATATTTAAAGATAAAAGAAATCCTTTCTCTACTCCTTTTCCTGTTGTCAATATTTCAAAATACGGAACAAGATATATTGTAGCCGGTCATGAGCCTTTTTCAATTTTTAACCGGCTGAACCAGGATGCATTCCAGGCCGTCAATGATTTTACGATCTACAAGAAGGATCATAATATAACGATCGGGCTATCGTACGAATCATTCAAATTCGGAAATTCATTTAACCTCACAGGCTATGGCGCTACATTATTCTATGACGGGGATATTCAAAAATTCAAGGATAGTGTGCCCGGCGGCCACCGTTATGTATTTGATTTTCCTCCCACTGATCCCGGTTATCCTCTCGATGTGGATGTGAACTTTGCAAAGAACCATGCAGCTGCTGATCAATGGACCTGGTATTATCTGACCGTGGGGCAGGTGTCTTTGTATGCGCAGGATGAATGGAGGGTCAATGAAAAATTCAAGCTGACCTATGGCTTGCGTGTTGACAAATCACTTTTTTTCAATGCCAGGTATAAAAGCGCCAACCTAAACCCGGATGGAACCTTTGCAGGAACATTTACGGAAGGAGAGCCCACTGTACAAAACAATGATAATCTCACGTTGTTTGATGCGAGCGGCAAGCCTATTACTAACGGTAAAGACAAGGACCTGGATAATACCCGCCTGCCCAAAGGAACACTATTCTCACCCCGGGTCGGATTCAATTATGATGTCAAAGGAAACAGGACGATACAAATAAGAGGGGGATCGGGTTTATTCACAGGTCGTTTTCCTTTTGTGTGGCTGGGCAATCATATCGGTAATCCCTTTAGTTTCTTTTACAATGCAACGGATAAAGATTTTAAATGGCCGCAGGTTTGGAGATCAAATCTTGGCACCGACTTTAGAATCCCGGCCGGAACTATCTTTTCATTCGACATTGCCTATACAAAAGACATCAAGGCAATGATGGTGCGTAATTATAAACTCGGAATACCGACCGGTGTATTGAACTCCGGCACCGGCGACAAACGAAATATATACACTGCAGCCAACCAGGGTAATAATAATACCTATGTTTTTACTAATACGGACAAAGGCTACCAATTTAATTTAACGCTGCAGGCCCAACAGACATTTAAAAAAGGTTTGTATGCTATGATCGGTTACAACTACCTGGTGGCTAAGGATGCCAGTTCCATTTCTGCTGAAATATCAAGTGATGCATTCGATCGTAATCCCATATTAAGTAACGCAAATGAGGCCAGGCTTACACCTTCCCTGTACGGCAACAAGCACCGTATCATAGCTGTCCTTTCCCAGCGGTTTGCCTATGGAAGCAAAAAGAACTTCGCCACTACGGTATCTT
>DASSFT010000308.1:0-3280 GCA_035694045.1 Chitinophagaceae bacterium | reverse complement strand
CAGCGATACCGTGGCAGCTAATACAGCCTCCAGGGCAGATGCACCTTTTTCGAGTAGATTGTAACCAGCATTCAGGGCGTCTTCCAATCCCTGGCGATATGCGGTTTCCCGTTCTGCTGTCATGTTCTTTTTAAGGATGGTTCCTGCGCCGCCGTGTATTGTCAATGCAAATCTGCTCATGTGCCCCCGGGATTTAAGATAATAAGACCTCGCACTCATTTAGAAGTTTTTGCTTATTGATCGCCACTGTACCTACTTCTTCGCATACCAGTCCCCCGGCGATATTGGCGATCTCAGCCATCAAATGCACATTCCGGGTAGCTGCATAAACCAGTGAAGCCACTGCAATCACCGTATCCCCGGCGCCGGATACGTCGGCGATATTCCTGAGATGGGATTCGATAATAGCTGACTGTCCATTATACTGGTAAAAGACTCCTTTTTCTGAAAGAGTAATAAAAGAAATTGTATGCCGGAGTACGGCTGCTATTTCTCTATGAATATTACCAAGCACCCCCTTGTTTACATCCACCAGCAAAAGGTTCAGGCCTTCTTTTACTTCTTTAAGATTTGGTTTGAATATGTCGACACCACGGTAGCTGAAGAAGTTTTTCCGTTTGGGGTCTACGGCAGTTAGCACGCCCGCTTTTTTACAAAGCCCTATTACTTCCTGGATGACTTTTGAGGTAAGAATACCTTTATTATAATCCTCGAAAATAATAACATCGGGCTTTTCCTTGTTGATAAATGCTTTTACGTTCTGCAAAAGGCTGGCTGTATCTGCTTCATTCAGGTCGTTAGTGATCTCGGCATCGAGACGCATCATTTGCTGGTTGCGGCTGATGATCCTGGTCTTGTTCGTGGTGATACGGTCCCGGCTCTTGATAACGTAATTTGTATAGATAGTATTAGCTGAAAACATTTGTTCCAGCTTTTCTCCGTCCTCGTCGTTACCAATCACGGAAAGGACAAAGGTTTGGGCACCCAGTGATTGGGAATTCAGGGCTACATTACCCGCACCACCGATCCGGTAATCTTTTTTATGCAGGGAAACAACGGGTACAGGGGCTTCGGGTGAAATGCGTTCTACCCCACCCCACATATACGTATCAAGCATCACATCGCCGATCACACCGACCTTTAATTTGGCAAATGAATCAAATAACTTTTTAAAGTCTTCCATTCCGCAAAAATCGTGAATTATTTCTTACGGGCAGATATGGCGACATAATAAAGAGGGATGCCTGCAAGAGCAATGGCCAGCCCCCACAATGAATATTTGGGAGAGGTCCAAACCAACCCAATACAAAACGCCAGTGCCAATAAGATATAGATGACTGGAAGTATCGGGTAGCCAAATGCTTTATAGGGCCGTTCCAAGTCAGGTCGTTTTTTTCTCAGGATAAAAATACCCAATATGGTCAGGATGTAAAATATGACCACCACGAATGAAACCATGGTTAACAAATCGCCGTACCGGCCGCTCAAACAAAGCAGGCAGGCAACCACGGATTGTATCCACAATGCGTATTCCGGTACCGCATTCTTGTTTAGTTCCCCGGTCTTCCTGAAAAATAGCCCGTCTTTGGCCATGGTATAATAAACCCTGGCTCCTGCCAGGATAAGACCATTATTGCACCCGAAGGTGGAGATCATCACCATAATGGCGATAACTATTGTGCCTGCATTCCCAAGAAAGTTTTGCGAAGCTACAACGGCCACCCTGTCGTTTTCGGCAAAGGTGGTATGATCAAACGCAATATCCTGTAACGGTAGCACATGAAGATACATAAGGTTTGTGCTCACATAAATGATGGTTACGATAAGCGTACCCAAAAACAGGCTTAACCCGATATTACGTTTTGGGTTTTTAATTTCACCTGCTATAAACGTAACATTGTTCCATGCATCGCTGCTGAAAATGGATCCGACCATAGCAACGGCTATAGCGCCAATTAAGGCTCCCCCCGATATATCTTTCCAGTTTGTGGCATGAAGGACCCCGGAGGCATCTCGTGCTCCATTATCCTGCATTGCCTTGAATCCTGTCTGCCAGTTTTCACTCCAGAAGCTATGTTTTGTAAGTAAAAATCCCAAAATGATCAAACCAAACAACGATAACAGCTTTGTTGTGGTAAAGGTGGTTTGAATGATCTTGCCTCCTTTTATTCCTTTCGTATTGGTAAATGTCAGGAACAGGATCAGTAAAATAGCAACAATCTGTGCGGCCGATATTTTGATAAAACCAATGTCCGCAATAATATTATTCTCACTTAATTCAGGAATCAGGTAGGCTGCGAATTTAGAAAATGCGACTCCTACAGCAGCAATCGTAGCGGTTTGTATAACAGCAAAAAAACTCCAGCCATACAAAAAACCGGTAAACGGGTTGTAGGCCTCCTTAAGATAAACGTACTGTCCCCCGGCCTTCGGGAACATACCACTCAGTTCCCCGTAGCTAACCGCAGCAGTGATCGTCATAAACCCGGTGATCAACCAGACGGCGACCAGCCAGCCGGCGCTTCCAACATTGCGGGTTATATCGGCACTGACAATAAAAATACCGGAACCGATCATTGAACCGGCCACGATCATGGTGGCATCAAATAATCCGAGTGATTGTTTAAACGAAGTTTGTTCAGCCATGGAGATTGGTTTGTCGTTCAAGATAAGTATTTCACTGCATTTAATTCAATTATTCTGGGGCAAAACAAAACGTCTTCCTGTTTTCAGGAAGACGTTTATATAGCTTTGAAGTAAGTCTTATTCTTTTTTCCCTTTATACTTTTCGTTGAGGCCTTTTACAATGGTACCTGTAATATTGTACACTGTATCGCAGTAGTAAAATAGCCCCGGTTGGTTGGCGAAGATATAAGCATAGGTCTTATCCTTATTATACTCCTTTAAATAATCTTCGATCTGTTTCTTTATCGCGGTTTCGTTGATACTATAAACTGTGTTGTAATCGGCATCCAGTCTCTGTTTGGTCAGTCTGATGCTATCATCCAGGGTTTTCATTTCCTGGTTAGCCGCCTCTACCTGTGCAGGATTCATTTTTCCAGATTGCATCTGGACCTGGTAGTCGGTAAACTTTCTTTGAAAATTCCTTTTCATCCGTTCAATCTCGCTGTCATTCTTCTCCTCTTTTATGCTCATCTCCCGCCGGAAATCCCTGACGATATATAAACCGGAGGCGATAGAATCCATTTCAAAATAAGCGACGCGAAACGGGCCAGGATCGGAAGCGATTTCCTTTGAACTGGTCTTGGTTTCATTTACA
>DASSFT010000307.1:0-4012 GCA_035694045.1 Chitinophagaceae bacterium | reverse complement strand
GATTGTTGCCATCGACTATTGATGAAAGGTTCCCAACGGAATCATATGCATATATCTTGGCCGAACCATTTGCGTAAGTGGTTTTTACCTTTCTATTTGATACATCATATGTGTAAGAAGTCGAGTGGTTGTTGGCATCTTTCAAGGTCGTCAGATTTCCGGACGCATCATATGAATACGTGGTAGTATTGTTTAGGGGGTCGGATGAAGTGGTTAGTCTATTTAAGGCATCATATGTATAAATCGTTATATCGTCATTTTTGTTGGCCGAACTTACTATGTTATTATTCTTGTCATAAACTATGTGAGTGGTAAAACCCATTGGGTCTGAAACAGAAACAGCCCTGTTCAACGCATCATAACCATAGGTTATTGTGTTGCCAACTCCGTCTGTCTCTGTAACTATATTTCCTTCATTGTCATAAACATATAATTTCAATATTCCTATTTTATCTTTTACTTGAGTAATTCTGTTTGTTGCATCATAAATATATTGTATGATGTCCCCGTTAGGATAAGTTGCTTTGATATTATTGCCATTGCCATCATATTCATAAACTGTCATTTCCCCTAAACCATTCGACGAAGCAACTTGACGCCCCAGTTCATCGTAGGCAAACTGCATACTGTTACCATTTGGGTCGGTCTCTTGGATAACATTTCCTTTCTGGTCATATGAAATGAATGTGCTGTATCCCAGGGCATTGGTCGTTTTCACGTGCCTATCCAAGGCATCATATTCATAAAATGTGGTGTGATTATTTTTGTCTTTCAGAGAGATTGTATTGCCATTCTTGTCATATGTAAAAACAGCCACGTGGCTTAAAGGGTCTTCTGTCGAGATCAGGCGATCGAGCCCATCGTATGTAAAGTGAGTTGTGTGACCCAGAGCATCGGTTTCAGAAAGTTTTCGACCTTTTGGGTCATATAATTTTGAGTAGGTTATCGAAAGCGGTAAATGCACGTCTGTTAACAAGCCATTGCCGTCATAGTTATAAGACGTAGTATTTCCTCGCGCGTCTGTGGAACTGGAGACGTCACCATTAGGTAGGTAGGCGTAGGTCTCAAGTATCGAAAGCGGTTTGGTTGTTTGAAGCAGATTCCCTCTGGAATCATAAGAGTATGATACGTGATTTCCGTTTCGATCTGTCATTCCAGTCGCCTTGTTGAAGACCGGCTCATAAGTATACTGCACGGTATGGCCCAGTGGGTCCGTTTGGGATAGGACGTTCCCTCGAGAATCGTAGGTGTAATCGTATGCGAAACCATTTGCATCGGTTATTTTAGAAATGTTTTTATCCTGGTCATACTGATACTTTACATTATATCCGCAACAATTCCCCGTTTTTTGAACAAGATTTCCCTCAGTATTAAACTTGTAGCTGGTGATCTGATTAGTTGTTCCAACCAGCTCCGTAACAATCGTTGAACTACTGAAAGAGTTATAGGTAATCGCCTGCTTCGTCAAACAACTAATAATCTCCTTCACCGCGAAATTTTCATTGTACACCACATCTACTACATTTCCATTCTTGTCCTTTATCGTATTCATAGGGCCGTTAACGGCATACGTATATTCCGTGGTGAAGCCCATGGGGTCCGTGACTTTTTTAAGGTTTCCTCCATTGTCATAATCAAAACTTATCGTCCGTGTCGGGCTGCCGTTCGCTTCAACTATTGAGCTAAGAATGCTCCCGGAATAATTTAACTGGATAGATCTGCCGGCGCTTTCTGTGATGGTTGAAATAAGACTGTCGGTATACTCAAATATCAACGCATTGCTGTTGCGGTCTTCGATTTTTGTCAACCGCTTATGCGTCGGATTCTCGAAGAAATATTTAGTGCCGTCTTTTGCTCTCAGTACATATGTGCCAGGAGAGATTATTTTAAGACTATCAAAAATTCCTTTTGGAGAGCGCAGGAGAGTCGGGGTCCCAGGGAGAAAAAGATCCTGCCTTCCATCATTGCGAATGATCAATACTGAATCGTGCAGCTGAATAAGCTTCATTCCGTAGTTAAAGGTCCATCCGCGACCATAACCCCTGTTTATCCAGCGATCGGAGCTATTATAACTGAACGAAATGTCCATTGGTATTCGCCCGGCCAAATAAAGGTCTGAACGCTGAAGAAACATGTTGCCTGTATAGCTGTTCACTCTTACGCCACCCGGTCCAACGATATTCGGGCGTGTGAGGTTTTGCGTAAGTCCGTTCACACTGATCAGTGCGGACATCAACAGGGTAAAAATTCTGGACTTGTTCATAGTCTTTATTTTGATCATAAATCAAATAGTTCATATCAATGGTTAATCACTCACGATGAAATACATATTGGCTATGGATTTCGTATAGAAAGTGATCGAGCCCGTCGCTCCCGGTCTCAGGATATTCGGTGGCCCATTGTTTTCCCTGAATTCCAGTGACAATTCCTGTAAATTTTGGGTCAAACCTTCAACAGTCATGGACAGCGGCGCACCATCACGACTAAATACAAATCGCGTGGGTACAGGAAGGTCGACATTGCCTGAATTGCCAAAGAAGACGGTGATGGCAATCACCCGGTTTCTCCGGCTGGCCGGTGGATACTGGGCACTGATATTGATCAATGCATTAATGCCATTGCTTGCATGAGGATCACAACCCGGATCAGCGGTGCCGTTATCGGTTATGTAAAATCCGCCACCAGATCCTGCGATAATTTCAAACCCATTGGTCAATGAAGCGAGGCTATTATTGGCCTTCCTGGCGCTGACAGTGTATTGCCCAAGCGGTTTGTTCAACAGGTTGAAAGTTGCAAAGAGTTTCGTTGTATTCACGTAATAAACACTCGATGCTATTATTGTCGTCGCTCCATTATCCAACTTGATCTGCATACCGGGCTCAAACTTCGATCCCTTCAATTCAACTGTTACGGACCCGGTGTTACCTCCTCTGTTGGAATTAACAGATCTTATTGCAAAAGGCAGGATGGAGGCTTTAAGCCTGATAATCTGCAGTGATCCGCTTGTATTATTACCATAAGAAGCGAGATAATAGGTGCCGGCTTGCAAAGCAGGAACGATCAATTCCTGGTTCCAGCCAAGCGTTGTACCGTGGTTGAAATCAAACACAGCCCTGCTCGGTACGTTACCAAATTTTATATACATTTCGTTGCTGGCATGCGTGGAATCGCTTTCGAGAGTTACCAATAAGGTTTCACCCACCAATGAGTCGGGCACCTGGATCTTATAATAGAGGTAGGTGTTGTTGACCAGGGTATCAGGCGTAACGACATTAAGTGGCAACAGCTTTACGTCTATATGGATAGTGTCTTCACTTACCTGGTTATTATTGGCATTGTTGGCTTCGACAATATTGTCCAGTATATCCGTTCTGACGAGCATTTTATAGCTTCCAATACCGACACCGGTAAGTTTTACAGTCGCATTCCTGGTAATTTCTCCCCCGGGCGCAAGATTGACCTGCACCGGTTCCACTGCTATCAACGGATCAGAGATATCCCAGGCATCATCCCTGGAAAGATAGATGCCATCTTTCAGCGAACCATTAGCAGGATTAAGACCGGTATTTTTAACGGTGTACGAAATATTTACCGACTGGCCGGCAATCGCAGTTAATGGTGATTGTACTGAAGTGACAACAAGATCGGAGGGTGGGGGTGAAATGACGTTTATAAATGAATATTTACTGTTATTGCTCTCCGCCTGGTATTCAAAAACATTATTGTGTATGTCGGTACCTACGATCAAAACATAATTGCCAGCTAAGTTGGATGGAATTGTGATAAGGAGGCTATCCATATATTCCTGCCCGGCACTTAAATTCTGGGTTCGGGTTTTATTCTGAAGTAAAACATCCCCGGCATCCAGTACTAAATCATTAGAAAGAAAGACTCCATCGACCCACCCGGTTCCTGATGTGGCAGTAGCGCTAATATTTTTTGTCGTCCATTTTACGAGTACCGGCTGGCCGGCAATACCCGTTGCAGGTATTGAAGCTTGTGTCAATGCCAG
>DASSFT010000306.1:0-7058 GCA_035694045.1 Chitinophagaceae bacterium | reverse complement strand
TTGAATTTGTCGGGGCACGCAAGGAAAGCTATAGCCCTGAGTCCCGCAAACCCGCAGTGATACCTGGCTCGCTGGAAGACGACCAGAAACGGAGGGATTTTACTATGAACGCACTTGCCATCAGTTTGAACAAGAAAGACTATGGCAGGCTGGTTGATCCTTTTAATGGATTGGAAGATATCAGCCAGAAGATCATCCGGACTCCACTCGATCCGTTACAGACATTCAGTGATGATCCTTTGCGGATGATGCGGGCTATCCGGTTTGCTACCCAGCTCAATTTTGTCATTGAAGAAAAAACACTGCAGGCTATCAGCGACGATGCTCACCGCATCAGCATCATTTCACAGGAGCGGATCACGGATGAACTGAACAAGATCATCCAGGCAGGAAAACCTTCCATTGGGTTTGATCTTTTATACAGGACAGGTCTGCTGCATTTTATCTTTCCGCAAATGGTTGAGCTGGCAGGAGCTGAGTACAAAGACGGGCATGGGCATAAGGATAATTTTTATCATACGTTGCAGGTGCTCGATAATCTGTCCGAAACTTCAAATGATATCTGGTTGCGCTGGGCTGCTGTACTGCATGATATAGCCAAGCCGGTTACTAAAAAGTTTGAAGAAGGACATGGCTGGACCTTTCATGGGCATGAGGTAGTAGGGGCGAGGATGGTGCCCAAGATATTTGCCATGCTCAAGCTTCCGCAAAATGATCATATGCGTTTTGTAAGAAAACTGGTTGAGCTTCATTTGCGACCGATCAGTTTGACAAAGGAAAACATTACTGATTCCGCTATCAGGCGTCTGCTGTTTGATGCGGGGGAAGATTTTGAATCGTTGATGCTGCTGTGTGAAGCAGACATTACATCCAAGAATAAAGTAAAAGTAAAAAGATACCTGGAAAATTTTAAGATGGTGAGGGATCGCTGCAGGGAAGTAGAGGAAAGTGATCATATCCGGAGCTGGCAACCACCGATTACGGGCGAAAAAATAATGGAGATGTTTGAGCTGCCTCCTTCCAAACCGGTAGGTATCCTTAAAAATGCTTTAAAAGACGCAATATTGGATGGTGAAATACCAAATTCGTATGAAGCGGCACATGATTTTCTTATCACAAAGGCAGGTGAAATGGGTTTAAAAGCAATAAAATCATAAATTCGTGTATGGCAATTCTGAGATTCAGAGTATATTTTGAAGAAGATGAGAGCGTGTACCGTGATGTGTCTATCCGTCACACCCAATCTTTTCTTGAGCTTCATGAAGCGGTACTTCGAGCCTACGAGTTTGACAATAAACATAAGGCTACTTTTTATCGCAGCAATGATCACTGGCAAAGGGGCCGTGAGATCAGCCTGGAACAATATGAAAAAGAGTATAAAGCTCCGCCTTTATTAATGAAGGATACAACGATCGGTTCAGAGATCAAAAACCCCAACCAGAAATTCATTTACCAGTACGATTTTAACAAGAACTGGACATTCCTGGTTGAATTGATCAATGTTTCAAAAGAAGAAAACCCTAAACTAAGTTATCCTTCTACCATGCGTACAGAAGGCATCGCACCAAGCCAGTATGGCACAAAGGGTTTGCTGGGAGAAAAATTTGCCGACGTGGAAGAAAAATATGATCTCACACAAGGTGCCGACGGTTTTGTCGAGGAAGGGGAAGGAGAAGCGGAAGGGGAAACGGAAACGGAAAGCAGCGAAGATGCCGGCGAAGAGAACACAACCGAAGAGATCTGATACAGGCGACCCAGCTGCAGATGATCCTAAATTGATATATTATTAATAGCCCCGGTTTCGTGCATCGAAGCCGGGGTTTTTACTGACAATGCCAGCCGCAAAAAACAAAATCGTAATAATTGTTGAAGGCCCAACGGCTGTGGGCAAAACCTCTGTGGCTATTGCCCTTGCAAAGCATTTCAAAACAGAGATCATTTCCGCGGACAGCCGTCAATGCTACAAGGAATTAAGCATTGGTGTGGCAAGACCTTCGGCGAAAGAACTGGAACAAATAAAACATCATTTCATTGCCTCACATTCCATAAGAGATGAAATAAATGCGGCTGGTTTTGAACAGTATGCTTTGAAAAAAACAGACGAATTGTTTGAACATCATGATAAGATCGTAATGGTTGGCGGTACCGGTCTGTATATTAAAGCTTTTTGTGAAGGACTGGATGAAATTCCACCAGTAGATGCTGAAATCCGAAAAGAGATAAATTCGAAATACGAAAAGAATGGACTTCCCTGGTTACAAGAAGAAGTGAGAACAAAGGACCCGGGATTTTATGAAGTAGGCGAAACACAAAATCCCCAGCGGATGTTACGGGCACTGGAAGTTGTAGAGTCAACGGGTAAATCAATTCTTCATTTCCGTAAAGGCAAAAAAGCTGAACGGGGTTTTTCAATAATCAAGATCGGTTTGGAATTGCCGAAGGAGCAATTGCATGATAATATCCATCAGCGAACAGACAAAATGATAGAGGAGGGACTGGTTCAGGAAGTAAAAGGTTTGCAACCCCATTACAAGCTTAATGCTTTGCAAACGGTCGGATATTCAGAGATATTCGACTACCTGAATGGCAAAATATCTCTCAGTGAGGCAATCCGGAACATTAAAACCAATACACGACGGTATGCCAAGCGGCAAATGACCTGGTTCCGAAAAGATAAGGAGGTAGAGTGGTTTGCACCGGGGGATGCCCATCGCATCATTTCCTATATTGAGTCGATAGTTAATAGTCGATAGTCGGTAGTCGATAGTCGAGAGTCAATGGTCAATAGTCAATAGTCGATAGTCAATGGTCAATAGCCAATAGTCGATAGCCGCTAGTGAGAAGTAGACTCACCACTCATCACTCACCACTCACCATTTACGCTCTTCGATCCAGGCGGCCAATTCCCTTTTTATCGCTTCGCCAATTTTTTTCCTTCCTTCTTCACTTACCAGTAATTCCCGGCTGGCAGCATTATCACCTATTTCCATCAACACACGATAAGGAGCGGTATTGATGTTTTCATCCAGGCTATAAAATGAAAGTTTGCCGGTAGCAGGGCATCGATAATCATTTCTCCCGGTAGTGCTATCGAGCCACACGCCCCGGTCTTCCAGTCCAACGGCTGCAGAAATTGCTTTGGATAGCCGTCCCGCCAACTGCCTGTTCTCTGCTTCATATTTGTCGCCATAATGAATATAACCCCAGACCGCATTTCTTTTTGTACCGCCATTATTATGTACAGCTATAAATACGGTAGGATGAAGTTTGTTGGATTCCTGTAACTCATAGGCATAGCCGGAGATCTTTCCATCCTCAATTGCTGTCGTATGGGATATTTTGGTATTGCTTCCCGAGTCAGCATGATGGTATTCATTCTTACCCAGGCTCCATACTTTATATTCCTTAAACTTCGGTTTCGTGTTCATAGCTGCGTCAACAATAGCTCCGCAGGTGGCTGCTTCGCTGAAATCCTTGCCGGTATCGGTTTGATGGGAGGGTTGCCAGACAACAATGATCTTCTTCTTCGCAGCAGGAGCGGTAAAAAAATGCGCCGGTAGGAATAGCAGCAACGCGATCGGCATTAAATTTCTTCTCATCATAAATTTTGTTTTTCGTTTTTAATAATATTAGCCTGCGTTTCCAGCCTGTTCAAGAAACGTGTGATAGATTTTCTTTTAAGTCGTGTAACCCTAAATTCGATGCTATTGAATTTTCCATTAATCCGGACAAAGACCCGCCTTGAGATTATTAGGTGAATAACTGAGTTTGCCAGGAGAAATAGCGATAGTATCAGCATGACGTTGCCGTAGGTCATGAAGCTAAGAATCTTTATGATAATTCCGGAACTGTATTCCAATGGCCAAAGCAGGTCATAAACTTTACCCAACAATATGAGTACAGTGATGGAGGCAAAAATAACAGTGAGTATTTTATAGTTGCCGATATAGTAGTCTTTTGTTTCATAGTTCAAAAAATCTTTAAGCATCACCTGCTGTTTCCCCGAATCAGCATGATGAATTATCCTGTTCGTTGTCAGCACAACGGTCCGGTCATCCGAATACATCAATGTTTCTTCGTCCTTTAATTCAAACATGTCAGTCTTTCTTATACAACACCCAAATATCGTTGATCGTGTTTATTTTTTTCGAGTGCAGGAATTCATTGATATTCCAAAGGAGTTTTGAGGAGTAAATAACTGGCTTGTAACCGAGGCTGTCGAGCACCGATCTCCCTTCTTTAAGGTCATTATACGTCACAGCAAGAAAAATACCGTTGCTACTCAGATTCCTCACTGTATCGATATTGGTGATTTTTTGCAATTGCAGGTTTTCCGCTCCGTTCTTATAAAACACATATGGCGAGCCTCCGGGTGTTGTGTAAGGAGAGCGGTACAGGTAATAGATAGTTGCTGGTTGGCCCGCAAACCTGTTTTTTAACTGGGATGTAAAATGAACTGATTGTGAATAGGGGATAGAGGCGAAGAGAATAAGAACGGCCGTATTCAATACAATGGTAATAATTAAAGCAATCCTGAACAACATCGCGATCCATCGTTTACATTTCTGGTAGTAATCGAAGAGATAGGGCAGCCCGAATCCCACAACAATCGGCAGGGCATTAAAAATGGGGAACAGGAATCGTTCTTCTTTATGCCCGACAAGACAATGAAAAAAGATAAAAAGGAATACAGCCAGGACTACCGGTTGCCGGTATTTTTTAAAAATGGCTTTGCATCCGTAGTAAAATAAAACGAGGCTGAACGGAGGCGCGGTAATAACGGCGATTAGCAGGGAAATATACCGGAGGAAACTGGAGGTCCCGAATTGGGAAGCACGGCCCTGGGTGATATTGGCGGAAAAATATTCGGATGGAATAAAGATCCATTCCCCATAAAAGCGGCTGTCCATATAAACATTCAACCCGGTAGCTAACAGGAATCCAACGACCAAAGGGAATATTTGCCTGTATTGCTTTTCTATGAATAGCAACCACAATCCAAAACCTGCTATGCAAAAGCCTACCTGGAACCGGAAAAAGAACGCAAGTCCCAACAGGAACCCTGTCAATGCGGGATACAACCAGCCCGGCCGGTGTTTTTTGGCCTCGTACAAAAAAAGAGCACCAAAGAAAAACAAGGAGGATACGATTTCGGAACAAAACAGGGTTCGTGTATAGGGCAGCATCCACGAAAAGTCCAGGATCAGCAAGACGCTGTACAGGATCTTCGGGTTTTGATTTTTAAAATAGAAGATCGAGAGAAGATTGAAAAGGACGAACATGGCCAGGCCAAGCAGGATCCTCAGTAGCGTAAGTTGGGTGTATGGATCATTTATAGTAAGAAAGCTGCAGAGTTTGTAATAACCGGAGAACAGGTAGATCTGTAAACTGGGCCTTACGAAATGAGTGAATTCCCACACATAGCTTACTCCTGATTCTTTACCCAATTGCCAGGAAGAAAATTCAATTATGGAAAAATGCTGGTCGGGGTGATAAAAGCCGGTAGCGGTGACGCAGGTAACGAGTTGGATAATCAACCCACCCGCTAAGATCAATTGAAGCTTCCGGTCCTTTTGTATCAATTTCTTTATTTCAGCGAGCATGCGCTAAAGTAATGGATAAATAGATTGTGTCGCTCTTCGCGCAAATAAAAAAGGGTGTCGCAGGACACCCTTTCATCTTGGTATTATTCGGTTATCATATCTTAAAGCCAACGGTCAATACGGCATTGCCTCCCATATTCTTTATTGTGGCAGCGGTAAATGGTGAGCTTTGAAGGCGATAAGGGAAATGAACATCCTTACCCATCGT
Source organism: Chitinophagaceae bacterium (assembly GCA_035694045.1). Taxonomy (GTDB): domain Bacteria; phylum Bacteroidota; class Bacteroidia; order Chitinophagales; family Chitinophagaceae; genus VBAT01. Next base: position 1,247 of record DASSFT010000306.1, on the reverse strand, counting down.
ATGCATATAAGCCACATCTATGAAAAATCCTTTGTTGCGATAACCCAATCCCCCGGACAATTGGAAGCGGCTTCCTTTTTCCCCGGCAAGATCTTTATAAGGATTGCCATAATAGGCGCCGCCCAGGCGGACCATGATGGTGGTAAATTTCAGTTCACCGCCCAACCGGAAGTTAAGTGCTCCCTTATAGGCTTTGTCAATAGCCTGGTTCAGCGATTTGTAATAATCTTTCGTCTCCTGGGAGTTATCGCCATCACTGGAAGTGCTATAAGAAGAAGCCTTGTAGTTTATATATTCAATGTCCGCTGTCACAAAACCTTTTTGTTTCCTGACATCTTCCACTTCGCGGAATACATAGGAGCCGCTGATCATGACACGATACGGTGTGCGGAACTTGTATTTGGATTCGGCATCTTTTCCACCGGTAAAGTCGGTAGAAAATTGCGTCCATTCGTGCTGGTAGTTCTCGGTATTCGTCGTGACCGTTGAATTGTATTCGTCGGTCAGTGAATAGAAGGTTGGAGTATGAATAGCAAGCCCCAGCCTGATATATTCTACCGGCTTGTAGATCGCACCCAATTTTACATTGATGCCCGCTCCACTCGTAGTTAGATTTTCAGTAATGGTGCCAAAATCAAAGTTGTTGTCATCGGTGGTTGGATCAGCTTCTATGAATGTAGATTCCTTTTTATAATGAAGGAAAGGAATGCCAATGCCGCCACCTATTAAAAATTTTTCATTGTAGTTAAATGCACCGGCCAAGGAAATTTCCGTGATACCACCCCTGTTCTTCACCGTCTGTTCTTGCAACAAGCCTCCATGAGCCAGCAAAGGCGTAGCCAATGAGACAAATTTTTTATTACCACCTGTCCATCCGTTGGCGGTATCAATCCAGAATGTATTAAAGGCAAGACTTGTCCCGAATGGGTAATTCTGCGCCACAGAGCTCGGATCATTGTCTTTATTATTAGCAATCTCTTCCAGGAATTTTTGCGAATAGGAAGATTGCGTGTTAAGTCCCCGGTATAATATATCGCTGTTGAAATTAGCTGTCTGGTTAACTGCCAGGGCTATGGCAGAGCTCTTGTTCTTGCGGTCGCTATTCCCAAATACTACCCCCGACGTACCGAAAGAAAAAACATTTCTTCCCTCTTTTTCAGTTCTGCCGAAATAAGATGCCTTATTATTTGAAAACCGGTAAGCAGGGGTCAATACGAAATCACCTGTTTTATAAAAACCAAGACCGG
>DASSFT010000305.1:0-3845 GCA_035694045.1 Chitinophagaceae bacterium | reverse complement strand
CTGAGTTATGGCGACGGAAGTCTTATTTGGGTAGATCAATAGTAGTATTAGTTGTAGCGAGATAAACAACGAAATGATACCGTCTTTTTCTCATAAACCTTTGTGTTTTTCTCATGGTTCCAATTTAATGGCAAAGGATATTTGTCACGTGATGTACATAATGAATTAATAGTTGTCCGTATTCAGAATTCGACTAGAACAATTAGCCAGGCAACTGGTCGCAATGCTTCTTGGATCCGTGGATCACATTGACAACAATGTGACGATCATCTATATTTGATCACAAGTTGTAGGCGATGGTGGTGGTGGCGGGGGAGGGCAGCAGCTGGGGAGGGCCCAGTAGGAAGATGCCCCCGAAAACACGGTGGGTATTTGCTGAAAAAAAAGTTTAAAGAATTGGACAATCAAATACTTTTCAGCGGCTTACGATTCATCGTATTGACTTCACCAGAAAAATATTATAAACCGTCCGATAAATTTGAATAAACTCAGGAAGCATTTTTCTTCAAAGGCATCTCAATCATAAACGTACTACCTCTACCCAATGTACTATCCGCCTTGATATGGCCATGGTGTGCTTCGACAATGGTTTTTACATAGCTTAATCCCAAACCAAACCCTTTCACATTATGGATATTACCAGTATGCGCCCGGTAAAATCTTTCAAAAACCCTTTTTAGTGTCTCCTTATTCATACCAATGCCGTTATCCTCCACTTTAATGTGCAGGTTCTTTCCATTCGATTGTGTGGCGATCTTGATATAAACCGGTGTGTTCTCCTTCGAATATTTCACTGCATTATCAATCAGGTTATTGATCAAATTGGAGAAATGAACTTCATCGGCCTCTATCAGGTCGTTTTCTGCATTGAGCACCAGTTCAGCCCTTCCTTTCTTTTCTTCCAGCTGCAAAGCAAAATTATCCGTCACATCTTTTATTATTTCATGCACGTGAACCGGTTTGAGGTTCAGGTCCACTTCCTGCTTTTCCAATTGTGATGCTTTAAGGATCGTTTCCACCTGCCGGTTCATTCGCTGGTTTTCTTCCTTGATGATTCCACTGAAGTAACCGATCTTATCCTTATCCTGCAATACCTTTTCATTCTTCATCGCATCTACGGCCAGCGATATCGTCGCGATAGGCGTTTTGAACTCATGCGTCATGTTGTTGATGAAATCATTCTTGATGTCACCAAGCTTCTTTTGCCTGAGCATGGTGCGAACTGTCAGGTAAAAAGCTGTTATGATAATGATGATAAACAAAACAGCCGTAATAATTCGCAACCGCAGGGATTGGAACGAAAAGCTTTTATAATTCATTCCAACGATAACAAGTGTTTCATCCGCGGCAAGGTTTTCTGCGGCCGAGCCACTTGGAGTCAGGAGGGCATATCCCTTCGAATAATTATTGACCGTATCATTAAATTCCCTGGGAAAATTCTCTGACTGTCTCTCGATCTTTCCCATGAGGCTGGTGCGGGGATCGATATTTGCCAGTCCGAATTCAAACTTCATCTTTTCCAGGTCTACCTTTTTAAAGGCCAGCTTTATTTTTTCATTCAACTCTGCTGCAGTAAAGCGACGTCCGATAGTTGCCGGTTTCAGGAATTCCATTGAAAAATCATCGGAAAACATATTATCGACGGATGATTTACTGGTAGGCCCGGGGGAATAATTTCCTTTATAAGGTTCAAGCTCATGACCAACAATGTCAGTGGCCTCGTCAATTTTTTCTTTGATCTGTTCTTCGCGCAGGGCAATCATATTTTTCAGCCAGGACACCTGGAAGAAAATAATACCGGCCAGCGAAAGCGTTATCAGAATAGTGATGATAGTAAAAATTCTTTTCACAAAGAAGTACCTGATTTGAGCGGAAAGATAAACGGTTTTTAATATATCAAAACAATCCGGCAAAAATACTATTCATTCACGGCAAACTATAGCAGCCATTAACCGTTAGCTATATTTTAACGGGGATTTAAAAAGATGCTCGATGCCGTCATTGCGAGGAGCGAAGCGACGACGCAACTGGATGCTGGCACTACTCGCCAGTTCCATCTTACATCTCGCATCTCACCGCTGCCAGGCAGGGCACAATCCAATACGCCGATTTTTTGGCAAGAGAAAAACTCCGCGGTGTTTATTTTAAAAAGATTTTATCCTAACTTGAAGTATGATTCAGCCCGGACCCGGCATATTGTTGATTGCGGATCCATTCTTAAAGGACCCTAACTTCCTCCGGACGGTTGTTTTTCTTTGCGAACATAAAGAAAGCGGCAGTTTTGGTTTTGTGCTCAACCGTAAATACGAGAATACGTTGGATGAACTCGTTCCCGGGCTTGAGAACTTAAAACTCCCTGTTTTTTATGGAGGACCGGTGCAAATGGATACAATCCATTTTTTACATCAATACCACGATGAAATCCCGGGTAGCGAGGAGGTAATCAAGGGAGTCTATTGGGGCGGTGATTTCGAAACCGTAATAGCTATGTTAAAGAATGGAACCCTGAGCCCCGACAAGATCCGGTTCTATATTGGCTATTCGGGATGGAGCGATGGACAATTAACTAATGAATTACAGGAAAAATCCTGGCTTACCGTAGCTGGGACTCGCAAACTGATATTCCACCGCAATTACCAGGAAATCTGGAAAGAATCACTCAAAACGTTGGGCGGAGATTATGAAATGATGATCAACTTCCCGATCGACCCGCAACTGAATTAATTTATCTTGCACGAATTACACTTACATTTACTTTCATAGTTTTACTTTTTATCCATCTGTATATGAAAAGAATTGTCCTGAGTATGGCATCGCTGGTGATGCTATTGATATCCTGCAACGAAAAAAAAGATGCGACGAATGCAAGGGTACTTGTCTTCTCTAAAACAACCGGGTACCGTCATGCTTCCATCGCGAAAGGAAAATTGGCCATCCAACAACTTGGAAAAATGAACGGTTTCGTGGTTGACACCAGCGAAAATGCCGATGTCTTTACTGATAACGATCTGAAAAAATATGCAGCTGTTGTTTTTCTCTGCACAACCGGCGATGTCTTAAATTATCGCCAGCAGGTTGCATTGCAAAGATTCGTCCAGGCAGGTGGTGGATTCGCCGGGATCCATGCAGCCGCTGATACCGAATACGACTGGGGATGGTATGGAGAGTTAAACGGTGCCTGGTTTGCCAGTCACCCGGAAATACAACCTGCTTCATTAAACGTTGTTGACAATTCCCATCCTTCTACCCAGGCTTTGCCCGCAAACTGGAAAAGAACAGATGAGTGGTATAACTATAAGAAGCTAAGCAATGAATTAAAAGTGCTGCTTACGATCGATGAAACAAGTTATACGGGAGGAACAATGGGCAGCAACCATCCCATCGCCTGGTATCATGAATTCGATGGCGGCCGCGCCTTCTATACCGGCCTGGGACATACAGAAGAATCTTATTCGGATTCTTTGTTCCTGAAACATATTTTAGGAGGTCTTCAATACGCCATTGGGAAAAACGATATCGACTATTCACAAGCAAAGACCCCCTACCCTCCTGATGAAAACAAGTTTACTAAAACACCCTTATCGCAGGCTGCGTTCTTTGAGCCTACGGAAATGACCGTTCTTCCCAACCTGGATATCCTCGTCGTGCAACGCCGTGGGGAAATACTGTTGTATAAAAATGAAACAAAAAAACTTAAGCAGGCAGGTTTCCTGAAGGTTTACTGGAAAGCACAACACGCCCCGGGTGTAAATGTTGAGGATGGATTATTGGGTGTTTGCAAAGACCCGAACTTTGGCAAGAATAATTACGTGTATATTTTTTACTCTCCTTTCGACACATCGGTT
>DASSFT010000304.1:0-9295 GCA_035694045.1 Chitinophagaceae bacterium | reverse complement strand
CTCCCCATTCAGCTCCTCCATCATAACCGGGAAAAATGACAGTACCCTGCCTGGAGGGGGCATTAAAAATGAAACCGGTTTTATACGAAGCGAGCATATTTCTGATATCGGTTGAATCCGCAACAAAGCTGTTCAGATCTTTTTCTGTCAACACCTGTCTCACAAATGGCTTGGGCAAACTCGGCCAGGGTTGGGTGGGCGAGAGTTTTTCACCCGCCAGCACCGTTTCCGTAGGTACCTGTATTTCATCAATGGGATAAATGGGCTTGCCGGTAGTTCTTTCAAATAAAAAAAGCACGCCTGATTTGGTTGGCTGGGCAATGGCCTCTATTTTTTTTCCATCTTTTGTAATGTTCACCAACACCGGTGCTGAAGGAAGGTCCCGGTCCCAAACATCATGGTGTATCGTTTGAAAATGCCAGATACGTTTGCCTGATGCAGCATCTATTGCCAGCACGGAATTGGCAAAAAGATTATTGCCGGTTCTTTTACCCCCATAAAAATCATAGGAAGCCGAACCGGTAGGAGCGAATAAAATCCCTTTCTCTTCGTCAAGGCTAAACCCCGACCAGGTGTTGGCGCCTCCGATATGCTGGTAGGCTTCCTTATCATCCCAGCTCTCGTAGCCTTCTTCTCCGGGATGAGGAATTGTATGAAATATCCAGCGAAGTTTTCCTGTGTGCACATCATAGGCCCTAATGTGCCCCGGAGCGGCGGCAGCTCCTTCGTCCACCCTGTCGCCAATAATGATCATGTCTTTGTAGATAATGCCTGGAGTGGTAGCCGCTATAAAAAAATTGGTCACATCACGACCCAGGTCATTGTGCAGGTCAATTTTCCCGTTGTCGCCAAAAGAGGAGACGGGTATCCCGGTTTTTGCATCTATGCAATACAGGTTGGAACTGGCACCGAAAAACAGGCGTTGATCATCTTTCCCATCCGTATAGTAAGTGAGACCACGACAGATATTCATGATAAAATACCAGCCCTTTGCATTACTGTCTTTTACCATGAACGGGTCGAATACCCATTTTTCTTTTCCGGTAGCAGCGTTCAACGCAAACAATTTTAATTTGGGAGATACGCCATATAGTATGCTATCGATGACCAGTGGGTTGGCTTGTATCTGCGACAGGCTGTCCGCATCGCCGGTATGGTAAGTCCAGGCGACGTTTAGCTGGGTTACATTGTTGGTATCTATTATTGTCAGGGGTGAATAGCGATCATTTTTTTTACTGCCGCCATATACCTCCCAGCCTTTATTTGTAGTAGTAGAGGCATTTTTACAGGAAACAATAGCCAGGACAAAAAAGAGTGGCAATAGAATGGATAAGTATTTCATGTAGCAGTATTGAAAGCTATTTTAAAGATAGCTTCAATTTTATTACCTGCCTTCCGAAGGTCTTAAAAATTCATAAATACTCACCTTTCAAATAGCGATGATGTTGATACTGAATTTTCAGAATGCTCTTTTTTTGAATTCAGGGATTGTCACCTGTGGCACCAACACCTTGTTGCATTTTTCCGTTACGATTTCTTTTGATAAACTGAAACCGGCCGTTTGACTAATACTTGCCGATGAAGACCCCACTTTTATTGTGTACGTTCCTGCATCTGCTATCCAGGCTGTGGCATCGGTATTGAACGAAGCCAGGTCGGAGGGATTAATGACGAAGGATAGTTTTTGCGACTGGCCGGGCTTCAGCAAGTTCGTTTTTCCAAAGGCTTTGAGTTCCATGACAGGTTTATTCAGTTTACCCGAAGGCGCCGTGATGTAAAGCTGAGCGGCCTCTTTACCTGCAGTCTTGCCGGTGTTTGTGATAGTAATGGTAGCAGTTACCGGTTTCGTAAAATCTTTTGAACTTAATGTAAGATCGCTGTATTTAAACTGCGTATAAGAAAGACCATACCCAAATTCATATGCCGGTTTTACATTGAAGCTGGTATAATAGCGGTAGCCGACATATATGTCCTCGTCATAGGTCACTTCGCCGGGTACCAGCTTCATGCCAAAGCCACCTGTAGTTGCTTTTTCAGGAAACTCTTTGCCAGGGAAACTGCTGGCAGAAGGCACGTCCTCGTATTTAACGGGGAAACTGGTGGCCAGCTTCCCGGATGGATTCATTTTTCCGCTCAAAATATCTGCTACGGCATTGCCGCCCTCCAGCCCGGGTTGCCATGCAAGAAGAATGGCGTCCACATTATCTCTCCAACTGGCTGTTTCTATTGCGCCGCCGATATTTAATACAACAATTACTTTTTTATTTTTAGCATGAAAGGCATTGGCTACATTTTTTATCAGTTCCTGTTCCGTGGCAGACAAATTGAAATCATTTTCTACTTTCCGGTCGCGACCCTCGCCTGCATTTCTGCCAATCGTTATTAGCGCAATATCATCTTCGCTTGCTTTTTTTGCCACTAACTCTTTGTCAACGGTAAACTCGGGTGCAGACGGAGTGGGATTCATAAATTCCTGGAAGAAACCCTTTTTCGGATGTTTTGCCCGGTAGTCGGTAAGATAAGAAGTGTAGGTATCCTTTACTTCATCATCCAGTTTATACCCGGCATTGGACATTCCCTGTACCAACGAGATCGTGTACGCTTCATTTACATCGCCACTCCCGGTACCCCCGGAAATAAAATCATAAGAAGTATTTCCAAATGTAGCCACAGTTTTAATGGCATTTGTAAATGGCAGGGCTGCGTTATTGTTTTTTAAGAGGACCATTCCTTCCGCTGCTGCAGTGCGTGCAATGACCGCATGGGATTCGAGATCGGGTTTATTGCTGAATGCATATTTCTTGTACGACTGTGTGCCGAGGATATATTTGACAATGCGTTCTGCATTTTCATCCAGCACTTTCTCATCAAGGGTTCCATCCTTTACAGCTGCAATTATTGCCTTGGTCTGTGCCGGTGATCCGGGCATGAGCAGGTCATTGCCCGCTTTCATCTGGGCCACGGGATCCTTTCCGCCAAACCAGTCTGTCATCACCAGGCCATCGTATCCCCATTCTTTTCTTAATACGGTAGTAAGCAGATCATGATTTTCGGAAGCATAGGTTCCATTGACATAATTATAGGAACTCATCACTGTCCACGGATGCGCCTCGCGAATACCTATTTCAAAACCTTTCAGGTAGATTTCGCGAAGTGCCCTTTCGCTTGCAATGGTGTTTAATGTATTCCGGTTTGTTTCCTGTTCGTTGGCGGCAAAATGTTTAATGGAAGTGCCGACGCCATTTGACTGGATACCATTTACCATCGCGGCGGTCATCTTCCCGGTAATGACCGGATCTTCGGAATAATATTCAAAATTTCTTCCGCCCAATGGATTGCGATGTATGTTGAGACCGGGTCCAAGGATAACGTCCACCCCGTATTCTTTTACTTCGTTGCCCATAGCCTTGCCCACCTGCTGTACCAATTTGGTGTCCCAGGTTGAGGCAAGCAATGTTGCCACCGGCCATGCTGTAGCATAATAAGATTTTGAACTGTCCTTATCGCGGAATGGTTCTATTCTCAAACCGGCAGGTCCGTCAGCCACAACCGTATTAGGCAAACCCAGTCGCTGGATGGAATAGGTAGTGCCGGCTGCTCCGGGTACTTTATCCATTGTTTGCCCTATCACGGGACCATTATTTTGTGTGACACCCGGAATGTTCATGCCCATGCCGACCACAAGGGCGGCTTTTTCTTCGAGGGTCATCTTGGACACGAGTTCTTTTGCTTTATTGGTTTGGGCGAATGCTGCAGACGCCAGGACGAGGGAAAGAGAAACACAAACTGGGAATTTCATATAGCAATCATTTAGAAGACAAAACTCCGTCAGTCTTGAACCCGTCGAACTGATATATATCAATTATTTCGCAGCGCGGATCCGGCTAAGTGTTTCAGGAGTAATGCCGAGGAAGGAAGCTATATACGACACGGGCACCCGCTGGATGATCCGCGGAGAAGTTCTGAGCAATCGATCATATCTCTGTTGGGCAGTTTCAAACTGGATAGAATCCATTCTTATCTGCGAAAGGATCAGCGAACTGGTTACCATTTTTCGTAATAGCCGTTCAACATCGTGATACTGGTTGGCCAGTGACATGAAATCGTTGTGGTGGATGCCATACACTTCGGACGGCTCAAGCGTATGAATGATCAGGTGGCTGGGTGTTCTTTCAAAAAAGCTGGTGATGGAAAGAAAAAACTGTTCGTCCATTGCTATCCATTCGGTAATCTCTTTTTCATTCTTGTAATAATAGATTCTTGCTACCCCTTTTTCAATAAAAAAGATATAATCGGCGATCGCATGCTCCCGGAGCAGGAAATGATCTTTGGGAACTGACCAGTGTTTCCAGGCAGCCAGGTAAGCATCCCGGCTTTCAGGAGATAGCGGGGAAATATCAGTGACGGCTCTTTCCAGCGGGCTCACAGGCGAAATTGTAAGACAACTAAGATATGGCTTTTAAAGTTTGCCACGGATATAGGGATTGCCACGGATACACGGATTAGCGGTTTAAAGGTTTAATGGTTGAAAGGTTTAAAGATGAAGATTGCCAAGGATCCATTTGGCGGGATTGTGAGAAATAAAATGTCGCCACGGATACACGGATGGGTTTACTTTTTTTTCCGTGTATCCGTGGCAAATCTTCCTTTCAATTGTCGAGACCCTATAAAATAAAAAACGGGTGTTTTTGCACCCGTTGAATATTATAACACTAAGAAACTTACTTAGCAGGTTTATCGAAGATCTTGAGATCAATATCTTTATTCACTTCCACCTTTGTCACTTTGTAGGAAAGAGCGAACTGACCGAAATCCGCTGACCTTGTATAAGGGATTACGATACCAAAATCAGTTTTTTTATAGTCAGAGAAGGTCATTGTAATATCGGTTGGCTGACCCATCATTTCTCCTTTGGAGGTGATTTTTGTAAGATAGTAAGTGGTACCATCAATATAGTACGTGCTTTCATTAGCACCGCTGGTTACCTTGATCTTGAAGTCGTTTCCATCTTTGCCCAACAATTCGACTTTGTTTCCTTTAGTAGCATAGTCAACCAGGGCTCCACCGAAATAGATCTGGTTTTTACCGGATTTATACATTTCATCGGGCATGTCCTGTGCATCAGAACCACCCATCATGGGGTTTATCATCCAGCCGCCTTTGTCTGTATAGGTGTTCACGAATTTCATTCCACCAGCATCCATTTCCGTCTTGAATCCTTTGCCCTGCACTAAAGATTCGACGGAAGGCGAGCTATTGCCCATAACTTCCACGGTGGTTTCCATATACAGTGATTTGACCTGGCCTATTTTTTCTTTTCCGCCCAGGGCTTCGGTATGCTTGGCAATTACTTCATCAACAGTCTGGGCCTGTGCTGCCGACACCATTAAACCGGTAGCGGCAAGCAACAATAATTTTACTTTTTTCATTTTTGGGATTTTTTTAATAGCAATATAAAAAAAATGTTTTTTGAATAGATCGGGCCTCAAATATACGGAGTGTCCGGTTTTCATCTTGCGTAAAGGTTCTCGCAATCCCGCAATTGTGCGGGACGGCGACCTTGCTTCGCCGAAGCTACGCAAGGCACAGCGCAACGGATTTAAAACATTCGGACTTTCGTTGCGTCTTTGCGTCGTGGCGTGAAATAAATTTCAAAACAGGACACTACCCAAAAATAGGGGCAAAACCGATTTGGGTGTTATTATATTTCGGCAAAAGATGCAATAGTGGGCAAAATGGTTGCCTTAGCCCTGTAATTCCCGGTAAGACCGGATTGCGTAAGTTTGGCGAGGATTTTACAAGTGCATGTTTCATAGCTGTTTTTATGTAAATTAAATATATGATCACAACCCCTCCCTACCTTCAGCCGGGCGATACGATCGGGATCGTCTGTCCCGCCGGCGCTATGCCCGTTGAAAAAGTTTCCGAGTGCATCCGCGTATTAAATGAAGAGTGGGGATTCCGGACAAAAGTGGGTAGTACAGTCGGCAAGCAGTTCCATTATTTTTCCGGCACGGACGAAGAGCGACTGAACGATCTCCAGGAAATGCTCGACGACGACGAAGTAAAAGCGGTCTTATGTGCAAGAGGTGGCTATGGCATGACCCGGATCATTGACAGGATCAACTTTAAGAAATTTAAAAAAAGCCCGAAATGGATCATCGGGTTTAGTGACGTCACGGTGCTACATGCCCATCTCTACTCCAACTATTACATATCTTCTTTCCACGCGCCGATGGCCGGAGCATTCAACGATGGCTGCTACACAAGTCTCTTTGTCCAGTCTCTGCGTCATGCGCTGAAAGGCGATAAAGCAAAATATCATTGCGAAGGACATGAGTTTAATAAAAAGGGCGAAGCCATAGGCGAATTGATAGGTGGCAATCTGTCGCTGCTGACACATCTGATCGGTACAGAGTCCGATATTAAGACCAGGGGAAGGATCCTTTTTTTGGAAGATGTAGGCGAGTATTTATACAATATAGACCGGATGATGCTTCAATTAAAAAGAGCCGGCAAATTGTCAAAACTTGCGGGTCTGATCATCGGCGGGTTTACAGAGATGAAAGATACCACGCAGCCTTTCGGGCAAACTGCTTATGAGATCATCCGGGATATCGTGCATGACTATAATTATCCCGTCTGTTATGGTTTCCCGGTGAGTCATGAAAAGGATAATTACACGTTGAAGATAGGGGCCGGGTATAAATTAAAAGTGAGCAAATCCAAAGTAGTTTTGGAAGAATAACCGCCACGATTCACGGATAAAAAAGAAGTCATCCGTAGTATTGATTTGAGGTCGGTCATCGTTCATCTGTTTATCTGGTAATTTGTTAACCGTAAAACAGGAAATCGCTTCATCCGTGTATCCGTGGCAATATAAATCGTCGAACGATACTTAACTTAATACTAGTTATTTTTTTTCATTTCCGCGGTAGCTGCAAGACTGAATCCAACTTCTGATGAAACAGGGGGAAATCATTGAGATTATTATGTTGTGCTCCCTCAATCGTGACCAGCTCGGATCCGGGCTTCGCAACCTTCATTAACCGTTTTGAATTCTTGTAGGGAACTTCTGTGTCGTCAGTTCCATGAAGCAACGTGACAGGCGCATCTACTTTTTGCAAATACCTGTAAGTCGGCAAATGATATTTGCACATCAGGCCGGCGGGGTAAAGAGGTGCATAGTGACTTGCAAGTGCGTCGATACTGTAATAAGGAGCTTCCAGGATCAGTCTTTTGCAATCTCTTACCGAGGCCAGTTGGGCTGCAATGCCTGTTCCTAATGATCGTCCATAAATAATTATGCTGTCCCTGGAATAGCTGGTCCTTGCCATCCGGTAAACAAGCAGTGCATCATCATACAGCACCTGTTCGTTTCTTTTGCCCGTGCTTTTACCATAACCGGGATAATCCATCATCCACACTTCATAATTGTTTTTGGTAAAATTGGAAGCGAAAGGCGCGTAGCGTTCAATATTCTTCCGGTTGCCATGAAAATAGAGAACGATTCCTTTGCAAAGCGAGTCGGGAACGGTGAAGCGGATAATATTAATGTTCTTTTCGGCTGTTACAGCCAGGTTTATTTCCTTGAATGGGATGGGGAAATTGAACACATAGTTCGGAGGAAGCTTATCAGATTGGAACAATATTTTTTCCTGAAAAAAGTATAAGACCAGACCGATAACAATATAAACCAGGATTATAATCCTGGCCCATTTCCACAACCTTTTCACCGATTTTCTTTGCATGGCGCAAAGATATGGTGTAACGGACAGGCCGCGTAAGACCGCAGCTCATAACGATCAGGCCGCTTCAAAGCGGCCTGATCGTTTACAGTTTATTGTAGTAATCTTTTATCCCGCATTGCGCCTTGCTTTGTATTTCATCCAGGATCACCCGGAGAATTTCGTTGTTGGAAGGAGGGAATTGCTCCCTGGCATCGCAAAGCTTTTTATCTTCATCGCTAAGGGCTCTTGAATCACCGGTATAACTTGAAAATTCAGCGGTCCAGTTATAATCGCCGCGGTAAGTATCACTCCAAAGCCAACGATTGTCAAAGTCCCTTACTGTGACCTGCAGGAGTCCATTCGATTGTAAGGTCCTGCGGGTGGTAGTGATCTTTGCTTTTACGGTAGCATACTCTTTCACCACTGAATCCGCTTTTACCACGATTTCTTTTACAACTACCTGCTTGGATAGTTCACGAATATTGCGCTGGTCCCTGTACCGGTCGATGTCCACGTTGTTGAAGTGCATTTCCACAATCTGGTCAGTACGGATATTTATGCTTCTTGCCTGGGCAGGGGTATAGTAGCGAACGAACGAATTGTTATTGTTGCTGGTCAGGTAATGAAGTATATTATTATCGATATTCACGATACCCTGGTTGTACGAGCTGTATTGAAAACCGGATTGTTCTACCGGCAATACAACCACATTCGTTACTGCGCTGGCATAAGCTTCGTCCATTTTTTGCCTCGATGCAAGATCACCGGGTTTCAGTTCAAGGGCTCGTTGAAATTCGTAATAGGCTTGTTTATAACTGCTCCGGGTATTATTTTCCATGAGGGCCAGTCCTCTGTCAAAGCGGGCATTACCGGCTTCTTCCTGGTAAGCGGTTATGTTTGATGAATAATCCGTAGGATGAACCTTTTCGTATACGGAAGGAACCCGCCTGATAGCATCGTGTAAGCGCTGGAGGTCGAGATATTCGGCATAGTTCCATTCAAATCTCAGGTCGTTATTGCTGTTGGAATTGTTCCGGATCCTTGTTTCATGATCTTCCACAGCAAAGCGATAAGAGTTGCGCAGGATATCCAGGGTGGACGCATCATTCGGGTTTTTCTGCAATTTCTTTGCTGCTAATTCAACAGCTTCATCATAATTACCTTTTTCATACATCTTCTTTGCCGTCTTGCAGGAAAAGAAGAGGATGGTGACCGCGAAAAATAATAAGGAGTAAAATTTCGATTTCATAAGACCTTCATTTTGGTGTTTGACGTTCAAATGATAATCCCGTTACAAACCAGCCCATCAATTAGAACATTCTTAACAGTTTGGTTAATAAATGTTAACGGCAAGAATAACCAGAAATTGCAGGGCGCAGGAGAATAGGGGTCATGAACTGGTAGATTTGACGAATCAACGGGGTTTTCCTATCGTATTTTCTCAGTATTTCAGGATATCGCGGATGAAGTTGTGATACTCGTCGAAAGAAGGAAGATTATTATGACCTCCACCCTGGATGCGGATAAGCGTTATTTTATTGGGGTTGAGCTTTTGCAACCTCTCG
>DASSFT010000303.1:0-2103 GCA_035694045.1 Chitinophagaceae bacterium | reverse complement strand
CGCGGCTATCTTTCCAGCGTTCAATTGAATCCTCATTTTGGTCTTGGCGACAGTTCGAAGATAGACTCTCTCGTGGTCAGGTGGCCTAATGGCAGGAAACAAACGCTCACAGGAATTTCCGCAAACCAAACCATCGAAGTGAATATCAGGAATGCGACGCAGAATTATAGTTGGGACACCAGCAGGTTTGCATACAACAGCTTGTTCAGGGAAGTGACCAGGATTGATAACATTCATGGATACGACAATGAAAAAGATTTTATCGATTTTAATCTTCAGAAATTATTACCTCATAAGCTTTCTGAATACAGACCGGCACTAGCTGTTGGTGATATAAATGGTGATGGGTTGGACGATATTGTTTGCGGAGGGTCTTCATCTGCTAACGCATCGGTTCTTCTGCAGCAGGGCAATAGCCAGTTCATTGAAAAAAGTTTATTAGCTACCCAGAAGACTGTTTTCCAAAAATACCAGGATGCCGGGATATTGCTGTTTGATGCCGATGGCGACAATGACCTTGATCTTTATATTGGTAGTGGAGGTTACGAAGAAGAGCGGAATTCGCCTGCTTATCGTGACCGGTTTTATATAAATGATGGCCAGGGACATTTTACACAGGACACTTCCGCATTGCCTGCTAATTTAACCAGTAAATGTTGCGTGCGGTCAGTGGACTATGATAAGGACGGAGACCTTGATCTATTTATTAGCGGAAGGGTAGATCCCGGGAATTATCCTAACCCGGTATCGAGTTTTATTTATCGAAACGATACAAAGGGTGCGCAAATAAAATTTACGGATGTCACAGCCACCGCGGCAAAAGACCTGCTCAAGATTGGAATGATCTCCGACGCAATCTTTAGCGATTTTGACAATGACGGATGGCCCGATCTGGTGCTCGCAGGCGAATGGTTGCCAGTCACTTTTTTGAAGAATGATAAAGGTGTTTTTAGAAATGTCACGTCCTCGTCCGGTATCGGCAATGATGTGGGTTGGTGGTCAACTATTACGGCAGGTGATTTTGACAATGATGGCGACATAGACTATGTCGTGGGCAATTTGGGCGAAAACTCGTTTTACAAGGCAAGCGATCAATACCCGGTTAGTATCTATGCAAAGGATTTTGATCAGAACGGCTCCATGGAATGCATAACCACCCGTTACCTGAAGGACGTCGATGGCAACCTGAAAGAGTTTACCGCGCAAACCCGTGACGACATAGTTGAACAAACCCCTTTTGTCAAGAAAAAATATTTGTCTTATAAGTCCTTTGCAGCCGCCAGTTTTGACAAGCTCTATTCCCCGGAAGAAATGAAAGGAGCAATAAAATTTAAGGCCAACTACTTTCAAAGCGCTTATATAAAAAACAACGGAAATGGTTCATTTACCCTGAGCGCTCTTCCCCGCATCGCGCAGTTTTCCAGCCTGAATGGTATGGTTACGGATGATTGGGACGGTGATGGCAACCTTGATATATTGATCAATACGAATGATTATTCGACCGAGGTTACCACGGGTCGTTATGATGCATTGAATGGGTTAGTCCTGAAAGGCAATGGCCATGGAGACTTTACTCCACTCAGCATGTTGCAAAGTGGAATATATATCCCGGGTAATGGAAAGGCGCTTGTAAAACTTAGGGGCACAAACGGTAAATACCTGGTTGCGGCATCACAAAACCGGGGTAGTATGAAATTATTTGAGTTGAAACGGCCCGCCAGGCTAATATCTTTACAGGCGGGCGATGTCTTTGCCGTAGTCAGGTTTAAGAACGGGCTTTCACAAAAACAGGAATTTTATTCGGGCAGTTCCCTGCTTTCTCAATCCGGCCGTTTTATGAGCGTCAGCGGGGATGTGCAAGCAATTACCATTAATGGTTCAAAAGGCGATGCAAGAACAATCAATTTCTAATCCTTTATAAAAATGCATTATTAAAACAGGTTTCAGTCATGACAAAGATTATTGTAGTATCGTGTTGCCTGCTTTGTATTTTGATGGCCTGCAAGCCCCGGGTAAGGACCTACGAAAATGACATGGGTGTTGAACCCGCTGTTGTGGCACAACTCGACACGCCGCATTATACAACTATCCAATGGATCGACA
>DASSFT010000302.1:0-2727 GCA_035694045.1 Chitinophagaceae bacterium | reverse complement strand
TACATCGTATCGGTAAGACCTTACCCGATCAATGTCGAAATAACAACAGTTAAAACATTTTTGAAATCAGGAGGACCTGTGCCGGGTATGCCTCCCGTTGCAAGCCAGGCCACGGTAACACTGGAAATGAACAGTTCGCTTTTACTGCTTCCTGAAAAACCGATGAAGGCCCGCTATGAAGATGCCCGCGTTGGTTATTTCAGCACCGGGTATACTGATTACGACGCGAATCCGCAGGGAGTAAAAGATATTAGCATGATTGCACGGTGGAGACTGGAACCGAAACCGGAAGACATGGAAAAATACAAACGGGGTGAACTCGTTGAGCCCATTAAGCCCATCGTTTTCTATATAGATCCTTCTACACCCAAAAAATGGATACCGTTTCTTATACAAGGGATAAATGACTGGCAGGTTGCTTTTGAAAAGGCCGGTTTTAAAAATGCCATCATAGGCAAAGAAGCACCAACCTGGCAACAGGATAGCACCTGGAGCCTCGAAGATGCCCGCAACAGCGCCATCATTTATAAACCGTCTGAAGTGCTAAATGCCTATGGCCCGAGTGTAACCGATCCCCGCAGCGGTGAGATCATGGAAAGTCATATCGGTTGGTTTCACAACGTCATGAAGCTTCTGAGAAACTGGTATATGATCCAGGCTGGCGCCATCGATTCGAGATCACATAAAATGGTGTTTGATGATGAACTGATGGGTCAATTGATACGTTTTGTATCATCGCATGAAGTGGGTCATACACTGGGTCTGCCTCACAATTTCGGTTCCTCTTCAGGTGTGCCTGTTGAGAATTTGAGAAACAAAACATGGGTAGAGGCCAATGGCCATACTCCAAGCATCATGGACTACGCTCGTTTCAACTACGTAGCACAACCGGAAGATAATATCGGGCCCGCAGGAATTTATCCGCGAATTGGTGAATACGATAAATGGGCGATTGAATGGGGCTACAAACTGATACCCGAGGCCCCGACGGCTGAAGCCGAAGTGCCTGTTTTAGATAAATGGATAGAAGCTAAAGCCAGCGATAAAAGATATTACTATGGCCGCCAGGGACAACCCGACGATCCGCGTGATCAAAGCGAAGCTATCGGTGATAATGCAATGAAAGCTTCAACTTATGGTATCAAAAATTTGCAACGCATCCTTCCCAACCTGACAACCTGGACAAAGCAACCGAATGAAGATTACAGTGATTTGAGAGATATGTATAACGAGGTCGTGACCCAGTTGAGAAGATACATTGGACATGTTTGCTACAATTTTGGTGGCATTTATGAAACATTAAAGAAGAACGATCAGGCAGGAACGGTTTATGAGTATGTAAGTAAAGCGACTCAAAAAGAGGCAATGGACTTTATCAACAAACAGATTTTTACAACGCCGACCTGGCTGATCAATAAAGACATCAGTGAGAAGACAGGTACTTTACCAACTGCCACCATATTGAGTCTACAGGAAACTGCCCTGTCAAGAATGCTAAATTCGAACACGATTAACAAAATGCTGAATGCAGAGGCTCAAAATGGAAACCAGGCTTATACAGCCAATGACCTCTTGACCGACCTGAAACAGGATGTCTTTGCAGAGCTTGCTTCGAAAAAAACGATTGATATCTATCGTCGCAACCTGCAAAAAGCTTATGTGGAAAGGCTAGGGGCCCTGATCAACCCGCCGCCAGCAAGCGGGATAATTATCTTTATCGGAGGCGGTGCCCCGACGGTGGATAATAAAAAGACTGATCTTTTGTCGTACCTGAAAGGGCATGCAAGGGAATTAAAAGCGCTTTGTGATGCGGCTGCTGCCGGCACCACAGATAAAGCCTCAAAATACCATTTACTGGATTTGAGTGATCGGCTGAAAAAGATATTGGATCCTAAATAAGCAGGTCCGGAACTTAATTTTTGAAGGGGCATCCTGACCAGGAAGCCCCTTCTTATTATCATGAATTACGGGGGGTTCTTATAATATATTGATTGTTAAATAATTAAATACCATTCGTGTTGACTGCGAATCGCAGTAAATAAAGCGTCTGGCCTTTTGCTGATAAGTTTCTCTCACTTATCTTTGCACCCCGTTAATCCTGAGCTTGATGAAGGAAAAACGGAAGTTCTTCGAAATGATAGCCCAGCCTGGTTCCCGACACAGAACCTGCGACTAGCAGCTATCAGCTATTTCCTGAAGAGGTTCGACAAAGGTCCCCCTGTGGGGAATGCCTCAAGGGTATAAAAATTAATACTGGGTAAAATGCCTAAAGTAAAAACAAATTCCAGCGCCAAAAAACGCTTTAAAGTAACGGCGACCGGGAAGATCACTCATCAAAAGAGTTTTAAACGTCACATCCTGACAAAAAAATCAAAGAAACGCAAACGTAACATGCGCAAAGACGGCGAGGTTGCAAAATCTCATGTTGACTTTGTAAAGCGTCTCCTGAGATTGAAGTAAGAAGTGCTTATCAGCTTTGTCTTCAACTCTAAACTTTCAACTTTTAACTTTAAACTCTTTAAGATATGCCTCGTTCAAAAAATGCCGTTGCCTCCAAAGCACGCAGAAAAAAAATATTAAAGCAAGCCAAAGGATTTTATGGCAAACGCAAGAATGTATTGTCAGTTGCCAAAAACGTAGTGGAGAAAGGGATGACCTATATGTTCGTAGGTCGCAAACTCAAGAAAAGAGAATACCGTTCATTGTGGATAGCCCGTATCAATGCGG
>DASSFT010000301.1:0-2730 GCA_035694045.1 Chitinophagaceae bacterium | reverse complement strand
AAGTTATCTTGACCAGCTGGGAAGGTTTGATCGTGACAAACTAACAGAAAGGGATAAGCAGAGCTATGATATTTTCAAATACACCATGGATTTAAATATCGAAGGATATAAATACCCCGATAATTATATCCCGTTCAACCAATTTTATGCCTTGCCCCTGACCATGGGCCAGTTAGGTAGTGGTGAAAGTGCACAGCCATTTAAGACAGTAAAAGACTACGATAACTGGCTGAAACGTGTGACCGATTTTACGGTTTGGGTAGATAGTTCCATCGCCTATTTCCGTAAGGGAATGGAAGCTAATTTTGTTCTTCCCCGCTCCCTCGTTGTAAAGATCATCCCACAATTAAACCCCTTCGTAACAGATAGCGCCCATACCAGCGAAAACCTGTTTTATTCCCCGGTAAAGTTGATGCCGGATAGTTTCAGCACCGATGATAAAAAAAGATTGACTGAAGCCTACAGGAAAATGGTGAAGGATCAGATTTCCCCTGCCTATAAAAAGCTGGTTGTTTTCTTCCAAAATGAATACCTCCCGAAATCAAGAGCCAGTTCCGGTGTCGGCGCATTGCCTGACGGAAAAGCTTACTATGCTTACCTGGTACGCCAGCAAACAACCACCGATAAAACTCCGGACGAAATATATAATACCGGTTTGACCGAAGTAAAACGGATCCGCGGGTTGATGGATAGCGTAAAGAATGCCGTCGGGTTCAAAGGTGATCTCCCCGCGTTTTTTGAATACATGAAGAACGATAAAAAATTCATGCCCTATAAAACGCCCCAGGAGGTATTAAATGCTTTTCATAAGATACATGAAACGATGAAGCCCAATCTCGAAAAAATGTTTAACCATGTACCCCGGGCAAAATTTGAAATAAGGCAGACAGAGGCATTCCGGGCAGCCAGCGCCAGCGCGGAGTATTTGCAAGGCACTCCTGACGGCAGCAGGCCCGGAGTTTTTTATGTGCCGATCCTCGATGCCACCAAATTCAACACTACAAGTGGCATGGAAAGTTTATTCCTGCATGAAGCTATTCCCGGCCATCATTACCAGATCTCATTGCAACAAGAAGATACTACGCTGCCAAAGTTCCGTCGATTCGGAGGCCAAAATGCGTATGTGGAGGGCTGGGCATTATACTGTGAAAGCCTGGGAAAAGAATTGGGACTATTCACCGACCCCTACCAGTACATGGGCGCCCTGGGTGATGAGATACATCGCGCTATCCGCCTGGTAGTAGACGTCAGCATTCACGATAAGGGCATGACAAGAGAAGAGGCCATCAAATACATGATGGACAACGAAGCCATTAGTGAGCAGGGGGCTACTGCCGAAATCGAAAGATATATGGCAATTCCCGGGCAGGCGTTGGGTTATAAAATTGGTGCTTTGAAGATCCGCGAACTGCGGAGCAAGTATGAAAAGCAGCTCGGAGCCAAATTCAACCTGGCCGCTTTTCACGATGAAGTTTTGAAAGATGGAAGCATGCCATTGGCCCTGCTCGAAAAAAAGATGGACGAATGGGCTGAGAAACAGAAATGATAGGTAAGAATGACAACTTCAAATGACAACTGGAATAGCGGCGACCCATACGAATACTTTATGGGAAGATGGAGCCGGTTGATGGCTCCGCAATTTCTTACCTGGTTGAAACTACCAGCCAATTTGAAATGGATTGACCTCGGCTGCGGGACCGGTGCACTGAGTGAAGCAATCTACAATCAATGCACTCCATCGCATCTAACAAGCATGGATCCGTCTCGAGAATTTCTTGACAAAGCCGGAACGAGGCTTTCCGGAAAAACCGATCTCGTTGTTGGTTCCGCCTCAGCTATACCTCTACCATCGCAAACTCTTGATGTAGTTGTATCGGGACTGGCAATAAATTTTTTTCCTGAGCTGGAAACTGCATTTTTCGAAATGAAACGGGTTGTAAAACCCGATGGAGTAATAGCCGCCTATGTGTGGGATTACTCGGGACGCATGGAATTCCTGAGAATTTTTTGGGATACTGCCTGCGAAATTGACGAAGAAGGAAAAAAATCAGACGAAGGCGTTAGGTTTCCGTTGTGCGATCGTACCCAACTCGCAAAGAGTTTTGAGAAAGCAGGGTTGCTGAATATTGAAACTGCATTCCTGGACATAGAAACCCTATTTGAAAATTTTGAAGACTTCTGGTCACCCTTTCTGGGAGGCCAGGGCCCCGCACCAGGTTATTTGGCTTCCCTCAGTAAAATGAAACAGGAAGAATTCAAACTGGCGATCCGCAAAAAATTGCCAGTTCAGCAAGATGGCTCAATAAAACTATTGGCCAGGGCTATTGCGGTCAAGAGTATTTGCAGGAAATAAACGATGAATACAAATTAATTATATCAACGTTCCAATTAACTAAAATATGAATTTGGCCGGCCAAATAGCGAAACAATTCAGGGATGTCCATTTCGGCGGCAACTGGACCTCTTCCAACCTCAAAGACAATCTAGCCGGTGTGACGTGGGAACAGGCCACTACCCAACTGGATTCCCTGAATACGATGGTAGCCCTTGTCTATCACATGAACTACTATGTAAGCGCCGTATTAAAAGTTTTCCAGGGCGAACCGCTTACGGCGAAGGACAAATACAGTTTTGATCATCCGCCAGTGCAATCGGAAGAAGATTGGCAGCAACTGTTGACTAAAACCTGGACAGATGCCGAAAACTTTGCGGCCATGGTTGAAAAATTGC
>DASSFT010000300.1:0-2287 GCA_035694045.1 Chitinophagaceae bacterium | reverse complement strand
GGCAAAAACTGGATGGAAATCGGGTTTGTCCAGTCAAAAGCACCGGAGGGAACAAGCACAGAAAAACTCAATTATTCTCTCTATGACAATGCGCCTGCAAAGGGCATAAACTACTACAGGCTCGTTCAGATCGACTTTGATAACAACGAAAAAGTAACGGAGGTCAAAACTGTTTCTTTTGGTAAATACGATACGAATTCGATAAAACTATTTCCCAACCCAGTTGCCGGTGATTTGCATGTAGAAGGGCTTAGTTCCGGCATGCAGATAAAGCTTGTTGATGCAAGAGGCGCTGTTATCAGCCAGTTTTCTGCGGAAACCTCGACAGCTAAAGTAATCTCTACTGATAAATTAAGCAAAGGTGTTTATTTTTTGCAGGTAGGGACGGATAATTCAAATATGATGGTGGTTAGGTTTATAAAGATGTAAGATGTCCGCAGGTTCAGCCTGTCGCTGACGAATGCAGGAAATAACCAATCTTGACAATTGGGTTTATATATTTTTTAAATGCCAGGCAATGTTCCCGCAAACAAGACGGGATTAAAATGCATAACTGTCTAAACAATCCCTATCAAATCCCCATATCGTTCACCCTGCCAGGCAAGCGTTGCTCATCCAGGTTTTGATTTTCCATTGCCATCTAAAAGATTGTACCTTTAATTTTGTTACAAGATAGAAGACCGTGAACAGAATACAGCGATCAAAAAACATGAGTCTGCAAAAATCAAGAACCATCACAGCTGAATGGAAACCGGGCAAAAAACTTAATTATTTCTATTAATCTGTCAGGAATTAAGAATGAAGATACTCCATCGGTTTTATCCCCCTATCGAATACAGATCCGGAGAATTATTAAACGAAGCAAATGACAGAATCAAGAAAATCCGGGATTGAGGTATTGGGAGAGGTTCCCTGGGGTTCGCATATTTGTCAATTTTATGAAACTAAAGAGGATTTGCTTGAGCTGCTTATTCCTTTTTTCAAAGCGGGCCTGGAGAACAATGAATTTTGCATATGGATCGTTTCTGATCCGCTTACCCGGGAATCTGTTATCCGGGAGTTAAAAAAAACTATTCCCAATTTTGAAAACTTCCTTTGGCGAGAAAGCATAGAGATCCTTTCACATCATGATTGGTTTCTTAATAAAAAAATATTCAATCCAAAAGAGATCATAAGCGCTTTGAATGAAAAGCTTACAAGCGCATTAGAAAGAGGATATGAGGGAATGAGGGTTACTGGTAGCGGTAGCTGGCTTGAACAGCAGCACTGGAAGGATTTTATAGAATATGAGAGCGAGCTCAATCATATGCTGCGAGGAAAGCGCATGATTGTATTTTGCGCTTACCCGCTTGAAACGTCGAATGCGGCAGCCATTCTTGATGTTGTACATGCACATCAGCGAGTTATTTCAAAACGGAAAGGCGAGTGGGAGGCTGTTGAAACTGACATGCAAGTGAAAGCCCAGGCAGAGATTAAAAGACTCAATGAAACCATTCCACGGGCCGAAGAACGCAAGTCATTGCCTGCGATTATCGGATATGGCGGTGCTGTTCTTTTGGTCTTTGCTGCATTAATTATCCTAATGCGGTTTCCCACCGATTCCCTGGGTAACGCTCCTTATGTATCGATACTCCTGTGCGCTGTCATCCTGAGTACCCTAATTGGTGGGACAAGACCGGGCTTACTCGCGGTTTTACTGTCTGCTATAGCCTTTGATTATTACTTTTTGTCCCCGACACACGCGTTCGCTATAGAGTCGACACAACTTACACGTCTTGTTTTATTCATTGTGCCTGCACTTTTTATTGTATGGCTAAGTACTGCTCAGAAGAATGCAACAAAATCAATAAGGCGTGCCCGAAATATTCTCGAAAGGACCGTTCAAAAACTCAGGCAAACTAATGAAATGTTAGAGGCAGAAATCAGCGAGCGCAAGCAGGCCGAGGATGAATTGCGCCGGAGTAAAGATTACCTTCGCCTGGTTACCGACACAATTCCTGCACTGGTTGTAAGTGCAGTGCCTGACGGCTCCGTAGATTTCATCAATCAAAGATACCGGGATTTTACAGGGCTTACCCTGGAGGATGTAAAGGGTTGGCACTGGACATCCCTTGTCCATCCCGACGATCGTGAAAGGGTAATAACCGAATGGCGTACCTCTTTGTCCACCAGTGAACCCTGGAAGTCTGAGCTCCGTCTGAGAATGGCCAATGGAGATTATTGCTGGCTGTTGATCAATGCAGTGCCGCTACGCGATGAATCAGGTAAGATCGTAAGGTGGTATGGC
>DASSFT010000299.1:0-2635 GCA_035694045.1 Chitinophagaceae bacterium | reverse complement strand
AAGCTCCTGCCCAAACTCCGCCGCTTGCTATTGATTTGGGCCGATAAGCTTTCCCGGTTTGCCATATTACCTGTAGTCCGGCATTCAACAATTCAACCAGGTGTTTATCTATCGCTTCATTAATTGATCTGGCCCCCAGGCTTCCCCCGACAATCAAGACAGTTTTTTTTCTTTCATCCAACGAAAAAAACTTTCTTCCTTCACTTTGACTGATGGCCGAATTAACAATGCCTGCCCTGACCGGGTTACCGGTAATAACTATCTTATCCGCCGGAAAAAATTTTTCCATTCCAGCCGTCCCGGTAAAGACTTTTGTCGTCTTTTTTCCCAACATGATATTGGATTTGCCGGCAAAAGAATTCGACTCATGGATAAACGTAGGGATTCTCTTTGCCTGCGCATACCGCAATACGGGAAACGATGAATAACCACCTACTCCCACAGCTGCATCCGGTTTAAACTCACTAAAAATGGTTTTCACCTGGACAAAACTCCTGATAAGCTTTAGTGGTAAACTGATATTTTTTATCAAAGAACTCCTGTTAAAGCCCGCTATGTCCAGCCCTTCTATATTATATCCTGCCTGGGGTACTTTTTCCATTTCCATCTTACCCTTTGCACCTACAAATAATATTTCAATGGCCGGGTCAATCTTTTTTAAGGCATTGGCAATGGCAATGGCCGGAAAAATATGACCGCCTGTTCCACCGCCTGCTATAATTATTCGTTTGCTCACTTATCCGTTTTCAATTTTTTTTCCCGTTTTCAATTTTCGTCCACTCAACTATTATTGAGTACTGACTATTGAATAGTGGGTATTTCTTCTTTTTGCCCTTCCGACTGCTCTACATTTCTTGCCACGCTCAAAATGATCCCGATCGCCAGGCAGGTGAATATGAAACTCGGTCCTCCCATGCTTACAAGTGGAAGTGTCACACCGGTAACCGGGAACAGGTTTACTGTTACTGCCATATTCGCGATTGCCTGGATAGCCAGTGTAAAACTTAACCCCAGCGCAAGAAAAGCCCCGAAGGCATATGGGCATTTCTTATACAACCTGATGCAGCGATATAAAAACACCAGGTAAATAAATACGATAAATGCGCCGCCGACAAAACCATATTCTTCTATGATGATCGCAAAAATGAAATCATTATACGCTTGCGGTAAATAATCTCTTGTCGTGCTGTTGCCAGGACCTACTCCAAATAGTCCGCCATTCGCAATTGCGATTTTGGCCTGGTTCACCTGGTACATTTCATCGTTGTCCGCCTCTTTACCGCCATAGATAAAATTCTCCACGCGACCGATCCAGGTATCTACCCGCGCAAAAAGACCCGTAGACGTTTTTTTGCTGACCGCCTCTTCTTCATTGCCGGACTGATGACGGAAGATTGCGGCCCCGATAAGGAACAATATGGGTATGACGGCTATACCGATCGTTATCAATATGTGTTTCAATCTTGCGCGACCGATGAATAACAACATCAGGCAGCTTGCGCCAAGCAACAAAGCAGTAGAAAGATTGGCTGGGGCGATCAACAGGCAGGTGATCGCTACCGGTATTATTACAGGCAGAAATCCTTTTTTCCAGTCTTTGATGACATCCTGCTTTTTGCTCAGCAGCCTGGCGAGGAACATGAACAGGGCCAGCTTTGCAAGATCGGATGTCTGCATGGTCATATTGATCAGGGGCAATTTGATCCACCGGCTTCCTTCATTCATACTTACACCAAAGAATAATGTATAGGCCAGCAAGGGAATAGTCACCATATAGAGGATCTTGGCTATCCCCGAATAAAATGTATAGTTGACGCGGTGTGCAAAATAAATTACCAGCATACCGATCACTATGAACATTACCTGTTTGAACAGATAGATCTCGGTATTGCCTTTATAATTTTTATACGCCAGTGATCCTGTGGCGCTGTATACAGCCAGCAATGAAACCAGCACCAGTAATACGGTCAATGCCCATATTACCTTGTCGCCCCGGGTCCTGCTCGCCAAATGCCCAAATGCCCGTTGTGCCGGCGGTTGTATGTTAATTGCTTCTGACATTGCTATAATTCCAAATATTTTTTTATATCATCATCGTTTTTGCTACCGATATTTTGCCGCCATGCGGCAATGATTCTGCTTCCCACATCCAGCATCCAGTATCCAGCATCTAGCATCTCCCTCTACAGGTCCTTCACCGCCTGCTTAAACTGATTGCCTCTATCTTCATAATTTTTAAACAGGTCAAAGCTGGCACAAGCCGGGCTCAGCAATACCACATCTCCCTTTGCTGCAAAATGAAAGGCAGCATGTACGGCTTCAAGGGCGCTGCCTGTATTTACGATAGGGCTTATCATGTTTCCAAATGCTTCATGTATTTTACGGTTATCTGTTCCCAGGCAAATAATCGCTTTTACTTTTTCCTTTACCAGGTCGGCGATCAATGAATAATCATTTCCCTTATCCACGCCGCCAAGGATCAGTATGGTTGGTTTCGTCATACTTTCCAGGGCATACCAGGTTGAATTCACGTTCGTGGCTTTGCTGTCGTTGATGAATTCTACCCCCCGCACGGTAGCAACAGGTTCCATCCGGTGTTCCAGGCTTTGAAAATTCTGCATCGCCTCCCGTATCC
>DASSFT010000298.1:0-3141 GCA_035694045.1 Chitinophagaceae bacterium | reverse complement strand
AAATCAGTAATGTCACGTCCATTGGCCCTTCCAACAACAAGACCCTCCGTACTTTGGCTGACAACATCCATCATGCTGTTAGGTTGAAAGGCATTCCAATAGAGGTGAATGAATATCTTTCCCAGTGTATCGGGTGAGTTGTTGGTATAGTTGATAGTTTGTTTCCCGGTGATCTTATTCGTATTCACATCCAGGTTTACATCCATCGCGTATTTGATACGCTGTTGCCAGTAACCCGGTCCAAAGCTTTGAGAAGATTGAGCTCTCGTGAATAAAGGTGCTGTAACTACTAATGCAATGATTAAATTTTTCATCGATGAACTGCTATTTATTTACCCATTAATTTCTCGTTGAATTTTACAACGAGCTTGAAGAGATCTTCATGTTCATTAAGTGGCAGTGTTTCGGCTTTGTCAAAAACGTCATGATAGGCCTTGATCCCACCCATTGTATAAAAGAAAAAGGAAGGAACACCCTTCTCCGTGAAGAAATAATGGTCGCTGTTAGCTGCTTTTCCGCGGGAATTGATCTTTACCAGTAATTTATTCTCATCGTTCACCGCGTTCATCATGGCGAATTCCTTCGGATATTCTGTGGCATTTACCACGGTGATCCCTTCATCACCAGTACCGGCAAGATCGGTATTGATCAGGAACCGGATATTCCTTAACGGCACCAATGGGTGTTCTGTAAAATATTTCGAGCCGATAAGCCCGGCTTCTTCCCCTGCAAAAAGTATGAAGCCTATCGAATAAGGCTGCGGGTGGGTGGCATAATAATGTGCCAGGTTAAGTAATAAGGATACGCCACTGGCATTGTCATTGGCTCCCGGGAAATAAGTATCCTTCCCCATTCCACCCAGGTGATCATAATGGGCAGTGATAAGGATCACCGAATCGGGCTTCACCGTTCCCTGCACGATCCCACAGATATTCGAAGCCTTGAAATTCCTGACATAATCGTTTTCTATGTTCACTTTGATAGAGCCGGGCGTTTCCCGGAATGCGTTCCTGTCAACCAGTATAAGTGTGTAGTTCGCTTCTTCAGGAGTCACTTCCATGGTAAGCTTGTTTTCAAGCTTGACAAGCACCCGGTTTTGTTTGTTGACGAATTGAACGCTATCCACCCTTTCGAGTTCGCCTTTCCCTTTTACTCCTTTGCTTTCAGCTGCAACGATGTAATCCTTTCCCGGGGTAAGATCTTTATCATTAATGTTTACTTCCATTTTACCCGGGAAAGTATTGACGGGGTAAGAAAATTTCTGATAAAAATCGCTCCCCTGCATGGGTTTTATGCCATAGGCCTGGAATTGAGATGCCAGGTAGTCTGCTGCTTTTTTCATTCCATCCTTTGTATATCCCCTGCCCCAGAATGCCGGCGAAGTGAGCGTATCTACCATTTTCTTTCCAAAGGCAAGGTCTTGCGCAAAACTGTTATATCCCGCAAGCAGCATTACCCAAAAGATGGTCTTTTTCATAATAAAATTATTCCAAGTGAATTTTTAATAGCAGTTGTAAATAATATGAAAGACGCAAATTTCGTCAAATCAGTTGTTATGTAAAATCAAAATCGTATAGTATCGTCATTCTTTTTTGAGAGTCTAATCTGGCCACAATTAGCTCGCTTTTCCATCTTCGCCGTGGTTCTCTGTGTATTCTCCGCGGTCCTCTGTGGCTAACCTGGCTAACTAAGCATCGGTGTTTATGCAGATTTACCATTCTCTTTTCCTGCCACCGTGATCACGATCTCACCTTTGACAGTTTTTGCTTTAAAATACTCGCAAACTTCTCTCAGGGTGCCCCGTTTGTTTTCTTCAAAAAGCTTGGTCAGCTCGCGGCTGACACAACAGGTCCTTTCCTCGCCGAAATATGTGATGAATTCTTCCAGGGTTTTCGGCAGCCGTACCGGTGATTCGTAGAATATCATGGTGCGCTCCTCTTCGGCTAACTGTTTTAACAGCGTTTGCCTTCCTTTCTTCAATGGCAAGAACCCTTCAAAGCAAAAACGGCTGGCCGGGATTCCGCTGTTTATCAATGCCGGCACAAAGGCAGTGGCACCGGGAAGACATTCGACTTTTATTCCCGCCCGTATACATTCCCTTACTAATAGATAAGCTGGATCGGAAATACCCGGTGTACCTGCATCGGTGATCAGCGCAATCTTTTTTCCCGCAGCCAGTTGGTCCGTCAGGTGCTTTACTATTCTATGCTCGTTGTGCTGGTGATAGGGAGATAATGGGCGGTTGATTTCGTAATGGTTGAGCAAATGAGAAGTTGTACGCGTGTCTTCGGCCAATATGAGGTCTGCCTCTTTCAAAACTTCCAACGCTCTTAACGTGATATCTTTCAGATTACCGATCGGGGAAGGAACCAGGTAAAGCATGTCGGTTGATAGTTAAACGGGCTAGTTGACAGCGATCTCAAAGTATTCCATCACGGGATTGGCCAGCAATTTCTTTGTGGCTTCCTCCGCGATCTGTTTTGCTTCGCCTGAAGAGTCGGCATTTATTTGCAGGGTAATGTTTTTTCCCACTCTTACATCTTCTATGCCGCTTAAGCCAAGATTCTGCAGGCCGCCGGCGATGGCCTTACCCTGGGGATCCAATAATTCTTTCAGCGGCATTACTTTGATCTGGACGGTGTAGGTCATGAAAATCTTTTTTTGAAGGCCAAAGATACAGCAATGTAAATGAGGAATATGACAGGAACAGCCAGCCATTTCAGAAGCAGCGCCAATACTATAGAAACAATCAGCAGGATGATCTTTGGGATATTATTTTTCAGTGAGAAATCTTTAAACTTTAAACTCATGATTGGCAGGTTAGAAACCATCAGGTAACTAATAACCAGGATAAACGCGTACCAGAACCATTTATTAAGAAAGATCCCAACAATGGTTGTATTGCCGCTATACCAAAAGATTAAAGGAAAAGAAGCGATCAGCAGGCCAACGGCTGGTGTAGGCATTCCTTTAAAGTTGAATGATTGGGTGGTATCCAGGTTGAATTTACCCAGGCGATAAGCCCCGGCAGCGGCAATGACAAATGCTGGCGTCAACCAGAAAAAGGAAACATCCAGGCCGCCACTATGTTGCACATAACTTAGTTTCAGGAATTTGTAAACGATGATGGATGGAGCTACA
>DASSFT010000297.1:0-5476 GCA_035694045.1 Chitinophagaceae bacterium | reverse complement strand
GACCGATTTCATAGTTACCAATATTTTTATAACCAGCCCCGATGAAATACATGGTATTGGTAAACTTTATGAAAGTAGGAGCATTCATCAACGTGTCGATCATTTTAATGATACCAGTTTCTGTTTTGCTCAATTCTTCGTGCCGGGCGGTATCCCAGAACTCCCTGTCCATATTATTGGCACCGGGGAGGGTGATAATCTCTTCCACGCCCTTGTTATACTCCAGTGCTTTTGACACCGATGAATCATTGACAACGATGTTGCGGTAGGTCGTTGTCTTGCGACCGATAAACCCGGCCTTTTGTGCACCGAGCGGCGATACATCGGCTACGAATTTGTCTTTTGAAAGGAACCAGGTACTGTCACTGATCATTTTGTATTCCTGTATCAGGCTGAGTTTATCCAGGAAATTGACGTTGGCATCTTTTCCCAGTCGCAGGTTCATTTTTTGGATGGCAAATGTGCCTGCATGTACCCAGCAGTCGCCTTCAAAGGTGTTGGTGCCCTTGTGGCGGGGTACAAATACAAAATGGTAGAAGCGCTGGCTGCCCATTTGTTGTGTATCTACTACGTTGTATCGATAATAAGTATCGCCATTATCGCTGATAGGGCTTATAAACTGTTTATCAAAAACAGCTATAAAGTTGTTGTAGATATTTACCACCTGGTCCATACCACCCAGGAATTTCAGAAAGCTTTCATTTTTTACGCCATTGGTATTGGCGGCCTTGATAATTTCACGTCTTTTCTTCGGGTCTTTCTGGTAAAAATAATCGGAGAGGGCTTCGGTAAGATAGGTTGGAAGATATCTCCCACCCTCTGTTGTGTCGAGATTCTGGTTTATCAACCCGGTTATAGGCCGGAAGGGTTTTAGCTTGGAGAATTTATTGAAATTGATATTTTTTATATCGATCTCCAGTTTGTTATAAAGCTCGTAGGAAAAATTATCGAAGCGGTAGCGGTTGTTCTGAGGTTTATGCTCAACGATCTTTCGCCAGAGTAATAACCCTTTATTTACTTTGGTTCTTACCTGCACGCCTTCGTTAAAAGTTCCTCGCTGTAGCGGGATGATCACCAAAGAAGAATCCCTGCTTGTATTTATCACAAACAATAATGGCTGGTACCCTACACAGGTAATCTCCAATGTATCGGAAGGCCAACTGTCGAGGTGAAAGGAGAAATTCCCGGCTGCATCTGTGAATTGGCCGATGGAGGTGCCCTTAAATAGCATGGAAGCGAAGGGGACAGGTTCTTCACTGTGTTCATCCCTTACCGTTCCAGCAATGATCTTTTTTTGCGCCGAAGTGGACAGCGCAGTAAGGCATAAAAGCAGGATTAACAAGGGACTGAATTTCATTGCGGACAATTATACAAATCTACGGTTGGGTAGGGATTTACTGTAATGTGAAGGTCAGTTTTTAACATATTAAAGCAAAAATACATTTGGAAATCTTGAAATATCCTATTTACTTTGTATTACAAAGTGCTTTTTATGAGCGAACAAAACCAACAACAAGACACTATCCGGGAGGTAAGGGATATCCGTCAGATGATGGAGAGATCCAGCCGTTTTATTTCACTGAGTGGGTTGAGCGGCGTAGCTGCAGGCGTTTTTGCCCTGGCAGGCGCTGCTATTGCCCGGTACGGGATTTTCAAAGACTATTATATTCGATATGATGATTTGGGACAGTGGAGCAAAGAGGACTTCAGCCGTCTTAAGATCCAACTGTTGGGTTTGGCTGCAGGCGTTTTCGCCGCTGCGTTTCTTTCTGCATTTTATTTCACCTGGAGGAAATCAAATGAGCAGGGCGTGTCCCTTTGGAACCATACATCGCGGCGCCTGTTTTGGAATACGGTGATCCCGCTCGCCACCGGGGCTTTGTTTATTCTTGGCATGCTGCAATACAATCATTGGGATTTCGTGGCGCCGGCCTGTCTTATATTTTATGGGTTGGCCCTGGTAAACGCGAGTAAATACACACTGACCGATATCCGTTATCTCGGTTATTGCGAGATCATTGTTGGATTGATCAACATGCAATGGATAGGTTACGGGCTCTATTTTTGGGCCGCAGGTTTTGGGGTCCTGCATATTATTTATGGTATTGTGATGTGGTGGAAATATGAGAGAGCTTAACGATTAAAAAATTCTGACTTGAAAAATCCGATAACAGGTTTAAATAAAGTTTTTGATAACCGCATCCGCCTCGGGGTCATGAGCATACTCGTGGTAAATGAGGAAGTCAGTTTCAATGATCTCAAGCAAATGCTGGAGGTGACAGACGGGAATTTGGCCACACATCTCGTCAGCCTGGAAGAAAATGGGTTTCTCAAAGTGCATAAAGGATTTATCGGGCGAAAGACCAATACGACCTATTCGGTGACCAAAAGTGGCGAGAAGGCGTTTGCGGACCATATCACGGCATTAGAAAATATGATTAAAGGAGTTAAATAAATTTTTTTTTCTACATCCACTTTGAAATACAAAGCACTTTCTAATATGAAAAAGAAAATTAAAATAATTCGCGGCTGGATGATCTTCTTCATGGTCACGCTCTTCATCAGCGGGCTGACCGCCATACCTGCGGAAACTGAACTGCAGTTTCTTTCCCGATGTTTTTCACCCGGCACAGCCCTCGGCAACTGGATTGAAAAAGTATATATCGGCGTAGCAAGTACCAATAAAAACTATCCTTTTATCGCCTACGGGTATGACTGGCTGGCCTTCGCTCATTTTGTACTGGCCATTCTCTTTATTGGTCCCTTCCGTCGCCCGGTGCGCAACAAATGGGTGATCGAATTCGGAATGATCGCCTGCATTCTCATTATTCCTTTCGCATTGATAGCCGGTCAATTCAGGGGTATACCGTTTGGCTGGCGAATGATCGATTGCTCTTTTGGGATTGTCGGCCTGCTGCCATTAATTATTTGTTATCGCCGGATACAGGAACTGGAAAAAATCACCACACAAGAGACAGCTCATGAAAATTAAAATGATCCTTCCTGCACTGACAGAGGCAAAAGGTCCCTACTGGAGACCTATCAAATATTCTCTGTTTCCCCCGCTGGGACTGGCTACACTGGCTGCTTATTGTTCAGCAACTGATGAAATCGACTTGCAGGACGAACATGTTGAAGAATTGAATACGGATGATAATCCTGATCTTGTCGTCATCCAGGTTTATATCACGAATGCATTTCGCGCTTATGCACTGGCTGATCATTACCGAAAGAAAGGTTCTTATGTATGCCTGGGTGGTTTGCATGTCAGCTCGCTGCCAGAAGAAGCAAAGCCGCATGCTAACACTATTTTTATAGGTCCCGGTGAAGATACATTTCCGCAATTCCTGGCAGATTATAAAATTAATGCCGCGAAGCCCGTCTACATAAATGTTGAACGGGACATCAAAAATATTCCGCCGATCCGTCGCGACCTGATCAAGCGTCATCTTTACCTGGTCCCCAATTCAATCGTGGTGTCAAGAGGATGCCCGCACCACTGCGACTTTTGTTACAAGGACGCTTTTTTTGAAGGAGGGAAATCCTTTTATACCCAAAGAGTCGATGCTGCGTTGCGAGAGATCGACCGCCTGCCCGGCCGTCATCTTTATTTTCTCGACGATCATTTATTGGGAAATCAAAAATTCGCTTCAGCCCTGTTTGAAGGAATGAAAGGCATGAACCGCGTATTCCAGGGAGCTTCAACCATCGATGCCATTTTAAGAGGAGATCTTATTGAAAAGGCGGCTGAGGCTGGTTTGCGCAGTGTGTTTGTGGGGTTTGAAACGTTGAGTGACGATAATCTGAAACAAAGCAATAAAAAACAAAACCTCGATAAAAACTACGAGCAGGCTATCCGCCGGCTGCATTCTTTGGGCATCATGATCAATGGAAGCTTTGTGTTCGGACTGGATGATGATAACACCGATGTATTTAAAAGAACGGTCGATTGGGGTGTACAAAACGGGTTGACAACGGCTACCTATCATATTCTAACACCTTATCCCGGCACCCGGCTTTACCAGGCGATGAAAGAGCAGGGAAGGATACTGCACGACAACTGGGACCTGTATGATACCCGACATGTGGTGTACAGGACAAAAGGGTTGACTCCGCAACAATTGAAGACTGGCTATGACTGGGCTTATCGTTCTTTCTATAGTTGGTCGAACATCCTGAAAGCAAGCTGGCAGCACGATAAATTGAAACATACCATTAAACATTTTGCTTATGCGGGAGGATGGAAAAAATTCGAGCCGCTCTGGAATTTCATGATCAAGACCAGGGGGCTGAACAAAATGTTGCCATTGCTGGAGGCTATTTTATCAAGGGTAAATGCGGGTAAAAAAGAAAGTGCAGGGCCAACGCCATTTCCCGCTATTGCTTAAATTTTAAATTTTTGACATGAAAACTCCATTTATCATTTACTGCAGGGCCGTTGGCATATACGCTTTGCTGACGCTACCGCTGATGGTGAACCCATTTATTTATTTTTTTTCGCTGACAATTGTGCTAGCCTATGGCTGGTTTGCCTGTATTATTTTTTTGTTGCTGTATTTGCTATTAAACACGTTTCTTTTTGATTTTGTACTTAAGCTGCTCCTTCTTTTTATTTCAGTAGCAATCGCTGTCGGATTTGCTTATTACATGGCTGGGATGCTATCTATCGGCAGCGAGATCCGGCAGGCCGAATTTTTCATTTTTCCCTTTGCCGCTGTGATCGCGGGCTGGATCAGCCTATGCTATTCCCGTGAAAAAATCAGGAACTCCTGTTATGCCGGGGAAAATGACACCGCGGTTTAATATCAAACAATTTTTATGAAACAGGCAAACATACTTACACACCTGTCAGCGGCCATTGTCATGACGATATTGGTTGCATTCATCTATGCTGCGGTTCAGCAAGTGCATCGCTCAACAGCCAACGATCCGCAATTGCAGTTAAGCCGGGACATTAGTGATAAGATAAGCCAGGGAGGTCCAATCGATAAATGGTTCGATACCGACACGATCAACATATCGCAAAGCCTTGGTGTATTCAAGACCTTATATAATTACAATGCTGAGCCGGTTATAAGCACCGGGTTATTGAATGGGAAAAAGCCTTCACTGCCAAAAGGAGTTTTTGATTTTGCGAAAAGCACAGGAGAGAATGTTTTTACATGGCAGCCTGAAGGGGGAGTACGGGTTGCTGTCGTAATCAAATCTATTCATTCGCCTGTTTACTCATTCGTAGCTGTTGGTCGGTCGTTGCTGGAAGTGGAAAAAAGAGAAAGCAATCTTTTAATGATGGCAGTTATAAGCTGGTTGCTATGTGTGGGACTAATTATGCTTCACTGGCTGGTCAGTTTTATCGAAACAAAGACAACATAAATGAATAGTCGATGAAAACAAAACAATTCTCTTTTCGTGCCAGGGCCAACAGCTTTCGTTATGCCTGGGAAGGTATTTACAGGTTCTTCGCGCAGGAACACAA
>DASSFT010000296.1:0-3154 GCA_035694045.1 Chitinophagaceae bacterium | reverse complement strand
AAAACAAGGGCTATTCCACCAATTCATTTAAAAAATAAGAAAGATGGCAAACTTGTTGTTTTTCATATTTCGTTAGTTTTGTCTTAACAGGCATTCAGTTGCCACAAAAAACTCTAACCCCATTAGCGTTTATCCAATTATTTATGAACTTAAACCACATTCAGCTTCCAGCATCTGTTGTAGCAGATCTATACAAACGCTCCCTGGTACTTAGCGAACAGGAATTTGGCGATCACACTGTTTCGCCGTTAAAGAAAACAGGCGATTCTGCCAATAAATGGAAATATCTGGGCGAAAATAAAAAGAACATACTCGCTGTAGTCAACTATAGTGATTCAGTTCACCTGCCTGATGAAGAACTGAGCTTACTGACAAAGCTGTTCACTGCCTGCAAGCTTAGCCTGGCCGATGTAGCCATTGTAAATGGCAATAACTATGATGAGATCAATTATAAAGAAATGATCGCGCAGTTTTCGAGCAAGATCATTTTTCTCTTCGGCATCGATCCTGTTTCTTTTGGGCTGCCAGTAAATTTTCCGCATTTCCAGTTGCAACCTTTCGCTGGTGCAACGTTCCTCTTCGCTCCTCCCCTGGAAGATTTAGGAAAAGATGAGTTGCTGAAAAGCAAACTATGGGTTTGCCTGCGAAGACTTTTCGCCATTTAATAAGATCCGGGCTCGAATTAAAAGGAGTATTTAGACCTTCCCTCTATTTAAAAACCTTAAGGGACTGTTTTACCAGAAAAATAATCTCCCTTTCTTTGCATACATGAAACTGATCTTCGCAACCAATAACGAACATAAAGCCGAAGAAGTAAAAGCTGTCGTAAACGAATCTATCGAAATAATCACTTTAAAAGAAGCTGGCATCGATATAGACATACCCGAGCCTCACGATACACTGGAAGCAAACGCCACGGAAAAATCAAGAACGATTTACAATCTGGTCAAAGCAAATGCGGCGTTTGCGGGCTGTTTTAGCGAAGACACCGGTCTTGAAGTAAATGCCCTGGGCGGCGAACCGGGAGTCAGGAGTGCCCGTTATGCCGGCGAAGGCCGTTCATTTGATAAGAATATTGAGAAGCTTTTGCAAAAACTGGGGGATAAGACCGACAGAACCGCAAGGTTCAGGGCTGTAATCTCTCTTATTATAAATGGAAACGAAACCCAATTTGAAGGTGTTTGCGAAGGCAGGATCATTGAAGAGAAAAGAGGCATCCGGGGTTTTGGATACGACCCTGTTTTTGTGCCCGCAGGTTCGCATAAAACATTTGCAGAGATGAACTTGGAAGAGAAAAAGACATATAGTCACCGGACCAGGGCCACTGAAAAACTGGTCGCATTTTTGAACAATATAGAACCATAAAAAATTTGAGCTCCGAACGCAACCATATCACTCCCGAAAGCGACTTAATCAGTGGATGTATTGAAGGTAACCGGCGTATGCAGGAAGAATTGTATCGCCGTTTTTCTCCCCGCATGTACGCTGTTTGTCTCCGCTACGCCACCAGTTCCGAAGAAGCAGAGGATATTTTACAGGAAGGTTTTATCAAGATCTTTAAAAAACTGGATAGCTACCGGGGCGATGGATCGTTCGAAGGCTGGATAAGAAGAATATTTGTAAATACAGCTATCGAACATTTCCGGCGCAGGCGCTACCTGCAGCCAGTGACGGAAAAAGAAGAAAATACAGTGGAAGGAAAATACCTCTCTGTATTGGATAGCCTCGCAGAAAAAGACATCCTGGAACTGATCAGGCAACTGTCGCCCGGCTACCGAACCGTATTCAATATGTACGTGGTAGAAGGATATACGCATAAAGAGATCGGTGATATGCTCGGAATTAGCGAAGGCACCAGCAAATCGCAGCTTTCCAGGGCCAAAGTGATACTACAGGATATGGTGAAGAAATATATAGAACAGCAAAACGAGGTAAAGGCTAAGCCATGAGCAGCTTGAAAGATAAATTATATAACTACGAACAGACCCCGCCACCCGCGGCATGGGATAAGATCACTGCTGCTTTGGACGAATCACATATCTCTGATGAATTTCCCTCAACGTTATACAATGCTGAAGCCACTCCCCCGCCTGATGCATGGGAAAAGATCGCAGGCGCCCTGGAACCGGCGGAAGTAGCGCCAGTGTCCATTACACGGAGGTTTTCTTTTGTGCGTTATGCCGCGGCTGCCGCTGTTATTGGCCTTGTCGCCTTCGGCATCTTTAAATTAACCCGTTCCAATACCAGCAAGACGGGTACTGAGATTGCCGTTAATCCTCCCAAGCAGGCTAAACCGGAAGATTCAGGCTCAATCGCCCGGCAGGTCCCTTCAGAAACTCCCACGCAACCTGAAAGCAGGGAGGTTGACACAGATCAGAATGAAATTACCACCGGACCGGATGTTAGCATTGAAACAGTAAAGGCGCGGTCTGCCAAAAGAATAAAGACCAATTACCCCGCTTCAAATCAGCCAGAGGCTGTTGAAGCGATCTATGCCTATAACGAGCATACTCCCAATCTTGCTGACAGGTATATCATGTATATGACGCCCGATGGAGGCATCGTCCGTATGTCAAAAAAATGGGGCAACCTGGTATGTTGTGTTTCGGGCCAGGAACAGGACCCGGGCTGTAAGGATCAATTAAAAAAATGGCAGGAGAAGCTGGCTTGCGCTCCTACAGGTAATGGAAATTTCATGGACATTCTCAGCATGGTGAACACACTGAACACAGACCTTTAAAATTCCTTTCTTTAATTTTATTGCTAAACGCTGTTCATGGCAAGGATAAAAATTGATCTGCCGGAAAAATTTCCTTTTACTACTACTATTCAAGTTCGCATCACGGATATCAACTATGGTGATCATGTCGGCAACGATACGATACTTAGCCTCATGCATGAAGCGCGAGTACAATTCCTGAAGACCCATGGTTATAAAGAACTGGAATTCGAGGGTGTGGGAATGATCATGTCGGATGTGGGAATAGAATTTAAAAATGAATTGTTTTATGGCGATATAGTTTTCGCATCAGTCGCCGTGGGCGAGATCAGCAAAGTAAGTTTTGATCTTTATTATAAACTCGAAAAGGAATCCGCCGGCAAAAAGATACTGGTAGCAGCGGGCAAAACGGGAATGGTTTGTTATGATTATAAC
>DASSFT010000295.1:0-5209 GCA_035694045.1 Chitinophagaceae bacterium | reverse complement strand
TTTACCAGGTCGCTTCCGTAGTTGAATGCCTGTGGCTCCGGAAATACTTTTCCGTAACGATGGTTAAAGCGTTGCGCAAAGTTCCTGGCCATTTCCAGGTGCTGCTCCTGGTCCTTACCGACCGGGACGAGTGAAGCCCGGTGTAAAATGATATCAGCTGCCTGTAAAACAGGATAAGTGAGCAGGCCCACGTTGACATTTTCTGGTTGCTGTCTTGCTTTCTCTTTAAAGGTTACTGTTTTTTCCAGTTCGCCCTGGTAAGCAAGCATGTTCAGATACAGGTAGAGTTCGCTGGTTTCATAAATATGGCTCTGGCAATATAGAGCCACTTTATCGGGATCCAGTCCACAGGCAATGTTTTCCGACAAAACGCGGTGAACATTCAGTTTCAGATCTTTTGTATCGGGATGGGTCGTCAGCGAATGCAGATCGGCAACCATAAAAAAACATTCGTATTCCTCCTGCATGCGGACGTAGTTCTGCACCGCACCGAAATAATTCCCCAGGTGTAAAAAACCTGTAGGACGAATACCGCTCATTACTATGGGTCTTTTTCCAGGCATACAACTTCAATTGCAGCTTGTGGTAGCTACAAGGGGGCGAAGATAAGAAAGAGTGAGAAGTCGATAGTTAATAGTCGATAGTCGATAGTATCGAGCACCCTATGATAAAGAACTATTGCCTATAGACTAAGGACTATTGACTGAGGACTATCGACTATATTTGTGTGATGGAAGTTAACGATGCACTGGTTGAAAAACTGGCCCACCTGGCGAGGTTGAGGTTTGACGATGCGGAGAAAGAAGAGATCAAAAACGATTTGCAGCGGATGATCGCTTTCGTCGAGAAATTAAATGAACTGGATCTCGAAGGCGTTCAACCTTTGATGCATATGACCGATGAGGTGAATGTGTTGAGAGAAGACAGGGTTACCGGTTCCATCAGCCGGGAAGAAGCTTTAAAGAATGCCCCGGCGCACGATGAACAATTTTTTAAAGTACCGAAAGTGATAAAAAAATAACAGCAGTAAACCGGCAACATGAACCCGATCATCCATCTCGAACAAATACGGAAGCATTACATTATGGGTAAGCAGCAACTGCAGGTGCTGAAAGGAATTTCCCTGGACATAAATAAAAATGAATACGTTGCCTTAATGGGTCCATCCGGTTCGGGCAAAAGTACCCTGATGAACATACTGGGTTGCCTGGATACTCCTACAGCCGGTGCCTATATATTAAATGGGCAGGACGTGAGCAAAATGGAAGACAATGCACTGGCAGAAGTGCGCAATAAAGAAATCGGATTTGTTTTCCAGCAATTCAATTTATTACCCCGATTAACTGCTCTCGAAAACGTGGCTCTGCCATTGGTGTATGCAGGCATGTCGCGAAAGCTGCGCAATGAACGGGCCCTTCATGTCCTGGACCTTGTAAACCTTTCTGACCGCAGCCATCATAAACCCAATGAACTTAGCGGGGGACAATCGCAAAGAGTAGCTATCGCAAGAGCTCTTGTCAATGATCCTTCCATTATCCTGGCGGACGAGCCCACAGGTAATCTCGATACTAAAACATCATACGAGATCATGGATATCTTTGGGAAGATACATTCAGAAGGAAACACCGTGGTACTTGTAACACACGAAGAAGATATCGCTAAACATGCCCGCCGGATAGTAAGGCTGAGAGACGGCATCATCGAAAGCGATAAACGGATGGACGCTGCACTCGCTCCACTGGCCGAAAAATAAAGTTCCCATTATTTTTTCTTTATTACATTGATGTCCGCCTCAATTTATTGTTAGTATTTTTATATGTGACTTTCTTCCTTACCCGTCTTTCAAAAAAATGGCATATCATGCCGGAGGAATAGTCAATAAAAATACCTGTTATGTCACTAAAAATTTATACAAAGACCGGTGATAAAGGCAACACCTCGTTGATCGGGGGCACCAAGGTCCCGAAATCGCATCTTCGGATTGAAGCATATGGCACCGTTGATGAATTAAACTCCTATATCGGATTGTGTAAAGACGTGCTGGCCGATAAACATGGCAAAGCCATACTCCAGGAAATCCAGGACCGGCTGTTCACCGTCGGTTCTTCGCTCGCCTGCGACCCGGAAAAAGAACCTAAAATGAAAATCCCTGATCTGCAGGAAACTGATGTCACCCTGCTGGAAAAAGAGATCGATCATATGAATGACCTGCTGCCTCCGATGAAGAACTTTGTTCTTCCTGGTGGCCACCCCACCGTTTCTCACCTTCATATAGCCCGTTGTATCTGCCGCCGCGCGGAAAGATGTTGCGTGAGATTGGAAATAGAGAAAGAAGAAGTTGAATCCATAGTCATCAAATACCTGAACCGGCTTAGCGATTATTT
Organism: Chitinophagaceae bacterium; assembly: GCA_035694045.1. Lineage (GTDB taxonomy): Bacteria > Bacteroidota > Bacteroidia > Chitinophagales > Chitinophagaceae > VBAT01. The sequence goes on along the minus strand of DASSFT010000295.1, from coordinate 2,825 downwards.
ATTTGTTCTCGCCAGGTATACCTCCCACCAGTTGAATGCCGGCGAGATTCCCTGGCGTCCAAGGCTATAATCTGTTTCTTTCGCGTATTAGCACATATCGATTTTACTCGCCCCCGCAATTGTGCGGGATATCAACCTTTTTATAAAGACACACTCGTTGCGTCGTCGCGCCGTGCCCGCCGCCAAGGCTTTGGCAGGCGCGGTCGTTGCGTGAGAAATCGTAATTTTCTGATACGATGAGATTCTTGGCCTGCCTTGGTTTTTTATTTCTTGCTGTTTGCTCCCGGAGCCAGGGCCCCAATACCCCATTGGTGTTGTCAAATATATCCGAACAAAACGGGCTCAGTGATGATCATGTACGATGTGTATTAAAAGACAGGGATAATTTTATCTGGATCGGCACTTCAGACGGGCTAAACCTCATGGATGGCAGTATCATAAAGATATTCCGGCATATAGACGGATTGCCTTCCAGTGACATCATTTCACTGACAGAAGATAGTATCAACCAAATTATATACATCGGCACGGTGAAGGGGTTATCCTGGTTTGATAAAAAGATAAAGACTTTTACTTCTGCGTTCCCGCCGGCAAGCCCTTATGGATCATCGCTGGATGTAGAGGGGATCATCATCAGTCCAGACGGAAAAACCTGGTGCGCAACAGACGGGGGTCTTTTCCTGTTTGATAAAAAAGAAAAGAAGTTTAGCCCTTATTTCAACAGCAGTACCGAAGAAGGAACAGAACCTAAGTACAGCAATAAGCTTACCTGTATGACCGTGGATGAAAAGGGACTGCTTTGGATCGGCACTAAGGACGGGTTGTGGAGTTTTGATACAAAAACCACGACGTTCAGGAAAATCATTCATAAAAATAACGACGCAAACTATCATCCCCTATGTTTGTCTGTTTGCGTGGACCACGAACAAAATATCTGGGCTGGTTTCTGGAACACCGGCCTGAAAAAATATGATACCCGGACAGGCAGGGTGATATCAATTGAGCAGAAATCGACCAGCGACCACACCATTTCCTCCATTAATGAAATAAAACAGTCTGACGGGAACTATTTCTTATGGGTGAATGGCGAACTGGCGGCATTTGATGAAAACACAAATACCTATTTTAATTTTCAACAGCCTTTATCAGGTAAAAAATTCCCTTTATTGAGCCCATTGTATCAATCCCGGGATGGATGGCTATGGCTGGGAAGTGATAACGGCCTTTATATCTACAATCCCCAACGCCAGCTATTCAGGCATTTTTTATTCAAGTCTTCGATCACTTCGCAGAGTATCAGCTTTCACAACTATAAAAACGGGGTGCTTGCCGGTGCAGAGGGTCCTAATTTTCTGCGGTGGCTGGACAGCAATGGAAATCTTTTAAAAGATTACAGTTTTTTAGGGATTCATTCCGCTTTGCTTTGCATCCGGGAAGACAAGCCAGGTGATTTTTGGATAGGAACTACCGACGGCATTCTTCACGCCAATCTTTCACTGGGAAATAAGAAATGGTTTAGCCACAAGGACGATGACGCAACGACTATTCCCAGGAATTTCATTACCTCCCTGTTCATTGATTCAAAAGACCGGTTATGGGTCTTTCCCTGGCGGGAAGGTATCTGGCAAATGGATAAACAAACCGGCAAATGTCAACGATTAAAAGAAGGCTTCATACCGGAAGTGAATGGGATAAAGCGGTTGCTGATCATCGATGTGGCAGAAGATGAAAATGGAAACCTGTGGATGTGTGACCTGGATGAGGGGATCATTTTTTATAATAGAAAGACCCAGGAGTTTTCCAAACCTTTTGAAAAGGCACTCGGCGCACGTTATGGCACCGCCCGTATATTTATCAGAAACCATACCGCCTATTCTTACATCAGCGATGCCATTCTAAAATGGAATGTTGACAGTGCCATTGTGCAAAAGATCAGCCTTCCTCCCGAAATGGATAAAGGACTTACCGATATGTACCCGGACAAGGTGGGGAACTGGTGGATGACATCCCGAAACGGCCTGATCGTTTTTAATGAAAAAGAAAACACATTTAATCGTTTTACGGTCGCTGACGGGCTGGTACAAAACGATATTAATGGGTCGCTGTTTTGCACCGGAAATGGTAATATGCTGATTGGTGCTCCTAGCTATTTTACTTCTTTTGATCCTTTTTCTCTCATCCCCTCTTCAATAAACAAACAAAAAACATCCATCACTGAGCTGCTCATCAATAACAAACCTTTTGAATGGAGTAGCAAAGAGCCGGTCTCGCTTTCCTACCGCGAGAACAATGTGGTGATAAAATGGGCATTACCCGATTATGGTAATCCATTCCGCAATCAATACTATGTAAAATTGAAAGGCATTGATGATGACTGGAGATATGTTGGCAATACCGGCGAAGTGCAATATGCCAATCTTTCTCCCGGTAATTATTCCATCCAGTTAAAAGCAACCACCGCCAATGGTGTGGCTTCACAAAACATCGATGATCTGCAATTCATCATTCATCCTCCGTTATGGAAAAGAGCCTGGTTCATCGCCTTGCTGTCGATTGTGCTGGTGACGGCATTCATATTAGTGGTACGCTACATTTCTCAACGCAACCTGAAAGAAAAACTGCTGCGCCTCGAAAGAGAACAGGCGGTGGAAAAGGAAAGAAACCGTATCAGCCGCGATATGCATGATGATCTTGGCAGCGGCCTGACAAAAATTGCCATCATGAGTGAAGTGGTAAAGAAACAGATCCATGACCCGGAAAAAGCAAAACAGCAACTGGAGAATATTTCCGAATCATCCCGCGAACTGGTCGATAACCTGCAGGAT
>DASSFT010000294.1:0-8927 GCA_035694045.1 Chitinophagaceae bacterium | reverse complement strand
AAACTATTTCGATATATGAGGCCATTGTGAAGTTGAATCCTGACCTCAATGCATCTTTTGAAAAGTTAAGGGCTGGCGAAAATCCCTGGCCGGAGATTGTCGTAAGCAAGTAAATAGATATTGCTCCATTCTAAATAATTTCATCAATCAAAGATGAATGGCGAAATCTTCATTTCTAGACAGCATTAAATATGAAAAAAATCTTTTGGGTAATCCTTTTTTGTTCTCCGATCAGTTGTTTTCCCCAGGCTGGCTTCAATAAGACATCTCCTACTTCTAATGCGCAACTACCTATCAGGCCTGCAAGGACAATTAGCTTTAGGACTGATGAAGGAAGTAACATGTCGCTTGACGTTTCTCCTGACGGGAAAACCATTGTCTTCGATTTATTAGGGGAACTATTTTCCCTTCCTACCTCAGGAGGCGAGGCTAAACAGCTTACAAGAGGATTGGCAGTAAACGCCCAACCTGTCTGGTCGCCAGACGGAAATACTATTGCCTATCTTAGCGATGGGTCGGGTGAGTTTCATCTGCAATTGATGAATGTAACTGGTACTTATCATCAAGTATTCGGAGAAAAAGATTATCTCACGACTTTGAATGCTCCGGTTTGGTCACCTGATGGCTCTTTTGTTATTACTGATCGGTTTAGCTATCCCCTTGTGGGAGGTAAAATTGATTTGCCTGAAGGCGTTAATAACGTAAAGAGCATTTCGTCGAATGGACAATTTCTATACTACCAAGAATACAATGGAGTCACTTTCGCCACTTTGACAAAATATGACTTAAAAAGCAGAGAAAAAACTGTTTTGTTTGAGATTGCCAACAACGTAAAATTTTCAAAAGATGGACGGTGGATGGTATATATGACAGGTAATACAGTTAAAACGGTTGATAGTCTAGTGATCTATGATTGGGAGAAGAAAGAAAGCCGCTTATTGGCCATACTGAATATTCAGTATCCGGGGCCGGTACTCAATCAGCATTATTCTTTTTCTCCCGATTCTAAATCCCTGTATATTGGCTATGGGGGAAAAATCCATCATATAGATATTAATACCGGTAAGAATGAGATCATCCCATTTTCAGCGGCTGTAAATATTGATGCCGGGCCATTTAATTATAATGAGTTTGAAGTTGTCCATGACTCGTTGCAAGCAAAATATGTCAGGTCTGCAGAGACCAGTCCTGATGGAAACCATTTGGTCTTCGCGGCTCTTGGTAAAATTTATATAAAGGAGTTTCCAAATGGAACTCCTCGTATTTTGACGGAACAGGAAACCTTTCAATTTCAACCTGTTTATTCTCCGGACGGGAAGTTTATACTATACACGACATGGAAGGATTCTGAGGGAGGAGCAGTCTGGAAGGTTTCTTCTTCGGGCGGCAAGCCAGAGAAGATAACAAGTAAGGCGGATTTATACCAAAGTCCATCCTGGTCGCCAGACGGAGAATCAATAGCTGTCATACGAATTCCGGCTAGAATGAGTGCAAGTGTATTAACTAATGAAGGGCAGATCGAGGTGATTTCTCTTGTCGACAAGACAGTTAAAGTTGTAGCCGATACTGTAAGCATTCCGAATCACCCCATATTTACTGAAGACGGTCAAAGCATTAGCTACAAAAGAAAAATTCGAGATAGACAAGTTTTTCAGGTGGTTTGCCGCAGCTTGGATAGAAAAAATGAACGTATTATAGCTGAAGGCAAATTTGTAAGGCCAGTTAAAGGAGAAAGTACATCGGTTTATTACAACACAAATTATTTTAACAGAGTATCGATTTCTCCGGATGAGCATTATATTGTTTACTTGCATAATGGTGAGTTATACTTAACACCACTAATTTACATGGGTAAGCCAGTACAAATTTGGGATCCTTCTCAGAACATACCCTTGATTAGATTTGCGCGGGCCGGTTATGATTTGAATTGGGAAAATGACGGAAAAACATTATCGTGGACATTTGCCAATCAATATTTCAGGATTGACCCTGAAAAGATTATTGCTGCAGCAAAAAATAAATTTCAAAACGGTAATGAAGCTTATTCAAAAGAGCAGGCTTGCATAGATGTAAATGTGTCTCCTGATGAAATTATTGATATTAACGTAACGACTTCCCGTTGTTATGGAAAAGGAGTAATTGCTCTAACAGGTGCAAGAGTAATTACTATGAATGGAGGCAGTGTAATTGAAAATGCAACGGTTGTAATAAAGGATGGTCGTTTTGCAGAAATCGGAGCTAAAGATAAAATCAGAATCCCCGCCGGTGCAAGGCTATATGATTTAAAAGGCAAGACCATTATACCAGGATTAATCGATATGCACTATCATCCCGGGACGCCTTCCGTTGATGTTCTTTCCAATCCTTCATGGCAACCCCTGATCAATTTAGCTTATGGAGTTACCACACAACGTAATCCCGGAGGATCGAATATTGAATCATTTGAATGGAGCGAATTAATTGAGACAGGAAAAATTATCGGTCCACGTCTTTACGTAGCATGTGATCGTATAGAAGCGTATTACACTATAAACAATATAGACGATGCAAACTCTATAGCAAAATATAGGGCGAATCTGGGTGGAGTGTTGATTAAACAGTATAATCAACCAACTAGGCTGCAACGGCAGTTGCTTTCAATGGCATCCCGGGAATTTCATTTGAACATGACCAATGAAGGAGGTGGTTGCCTGGTTGAAGATATAGCAATGCTAAAAGATGGCAGCACTGGTATTGAGCACAATCCTGGCTGGGGAGATGTGTATAAAGACGTTTTTCTTTTATTTTCTAAATCCGGCTTGTTTTTTACGCCAACATTACAAATCAGCCCAAACAGTAGCGATTTTCCGGATTTTTCAGAACGCTATTTCAGGAATAAATATTTAAAAAATCCGATAAAGAAGTTTGAATATTTCTCTCCGCCTGGCACACGAGAGAGGGTTTTAAAAGAAAAGCCAGGCGATACTTTACGGTTTCTAAGAGAATCAAAAGTAGATGCAAGGCTTAGAAAGTACGGTGGCAAGGTATTAATGGGAAGCCACGGTGAGGACCAGGGCATCGGAGCTCATTTTGAAATGTGGGCCATGCAAATGGGAGGCCTTACCAATCTTGAGACCCTGCAAGCTGCAACCATTTTAGCTGCAGAAGGCTTGGGCATGAAAAAAGATCTGGGCTCAATTGAAGTAGGCAAGATCGCCGATTTGATTATCCTTGATAAAAACCCATTGGAGGATATACACAATACCACATCCATTAAGTATGTAATGAAAGACGGGATTTTATATGATGGGGATACTTTGGATGAAATATGGCCTGTCAAAAAGAAATGCCCGGAATGGAGGCTGAAAGACGTGAAAAGTGAAACGTCAGACGTCAAATAAGATATAGATTTAGAAAGCGGTTGGCATTATTTAGACAATGAAGAAGGTCAGCACAGGATTTATTATTCTTTTGGTTGCCCCTGCAAGTGAGCCCGATCGCTCACTTTTTTATTTCCGCAATGAAGAATGTTTTACATTTACGAGCAAATCCCGCTGATTGCCGACATCCTCATTACATAGTGACAGGGATCTGTTTTTCCAGATCGCTGAAGGAAACGAGGCTGCTTTCACCGAACTTTTCCATTCATATACCCCGAAATTATTGCCATTTGTGATCAAACTCACCCGGGATGAACAGCAGGCAAACGAAGTAATACAGGAAACTTTTTTGAGAATATGGGTTGGCAGAATGGAGTTGCCGAAGGTGGAACAGCCTTCTTCATGGATATTTCGTATTGCCAGCAATGTATCGGTGTCGTATCTCCGCTCGCTTGGAAGAAAGAGAAAAATGATGGAGACAGTGGGGAAGGAAAAGGCTGAGATTGAAGTTAGAGCTGAAGATGAGATGGACGCAAAGGAGCTTGATGGTTTTATCAGGCAGGCAGTGGCGGCGCTGCCGGAGAAGAGGCAGCAGATTTACCGGCTAAGCAGGGAGAAGGGGTTGAGCCACCAGCAGATAGCCGATGAGCTGGGATTGAGCATTAATACAGTGAAGGACCAGATTGGCAAAGCGCTGAAAACGATACAGGAACACATACATCTATCTACCGGACTTTCTCTTATAACGGTGGTACTACTGATTGGCCTGTGAAAAAAGCTCAGCGAAGGATCGTCGTATTTTCTTTTTCAGGCGACATACATAATAATATATAGCGATCGGCATGACTCAACAAACGAAAGAGCGGGTACAATATCTTTTAATGCGGTGGCTGGACAGGAAGTCGACGGCGAAGGAAGAGGCTTTGTTGTTCCGGTTATTGGAAGAAGAGAAAGAGAATAGTGAGTGGGAAAGTTTGGTGGAGGAGTTGATGGAGAGTGAGAACCAGGAAGCAAGGTATGATCGTAGAGAATGGGAATCTATTGTCAGGAGTATAATCAGTGGCGACGGCAGCACCGGGGGCCTCACCCAGATCACTAAAGTAGATAGTGAACTAAGTTCGCCCTCTTCAACCGCGTACGCCGAAGCTGAGCGGAGGCGTGAGGAGCGGAGGTTGTTTGATTGGCGACGGATTGCAGTGGCTGCTTCGATTTTGTTTGCAGTTGCTATTGGATCCTATTTTTTGTTCTTCAATAAACCAACAAAACCTGGGCAACCTGTTGCATCAGTTGACGTTGACGCTCCGAACGACACTAAAGCAACAATTACTTTAGCCGACGGCAGGAAGATCTCGATTGATAGTTTAACGACTATGACGCAAGCCACCGTTCAGCTAACGAAAAAATCAGATGGAACTATTACTTACCAGTCGGGTCCCGATAGCTATCGAGATGGGAGTCAGGAGTCAGGAGCCTTGCCTGCCGGTCGGCAGGTCGTGTACAACACCCTTAATAATCCACGCGGCAGTAAAGTTGTTTCACTTGTTTTATCTGATGGTACAAAAGTTTGGCTGAATGCTGAAAGTTCATTGAAGTACCCGGTGAGTTTCGTGGGATCAGCACCCAGGCAGGTTGAAATCACAGGTGAAGCCTATTTTGAAACTGCGCATTTACCTGCATCATTTAAAGTTGTAGCGAATGGATTGGTGATTGAAGATCTGGGTACAGAGTTTAATGTGAATGCATATGCGGACGAAGAGGGAGTAAAGACGACGCTAATTAATGGAATTGTTCGTGTTGGCAATGTACAATTAAAGCCTGGTCAACAGGCCCTGAATGCTCAATTGAAAGGGGAGGTTGACATTGAGCCTGTGGTGGCATGGAAAAACGGATTATTCCTGGTTGACAATACGGATCTTCCAACTATCATGCGGCAGATCGGTAGGTGGTATGATGTGGATGTTGAGTTCAGGGGAGCGGTGCCGGACAGAAAGTTTGGAGGGGGTGTATCGAACAGGCTTCCTCTTTCGAAAGTAGTGGAGTTGCTGGAGTCAAATAATATTCATTGTAAAATTGAAAATCGTAAATTAATAGTACAGCCATAAACAAAAGCCGCTCCGGAGGGAACCCGAAGCGGCGACGTTTAGTGTATCATAAAACGACGCGAATCATTTTTAATAACCAAACAGTGCAAAGCTATGCATTTAAAATTTGTCCGCCATCCCGATAGCTATCGGGATTGTGTAGGCGGAGCTTATGACCGTTTCTTTAGCTGCAGGAACGGACTAACCCCTGCCTTCGCCGAGGCTTCGGCAGGCAAGCAAATACTGAGGGTTATGAAATTAACAGCCATCTTTTTAACAGTCGTTGCGCTCCAGGTTTCGGCAACTGGCAAGTCGCAGACAGTGACACTCGACATGAAAAATGTGTCGGTGCAGAAAGTATTTAAGGAAGTGATCAAGCAGACGGGAGTATCAATACTATATGATATAGCCCTGCTGGATCAGGTGAAGCCTGTAACGATAAAAGTAAAAGATGCTCCTCTTGCAGAAGTGATGACGATTTGTTTTACGGGTCAGCCTATAGAGTGGAGTATTGATAATGGGGTGGTATTGATAAAGGAAAGGCCCGCCTTCTTCGTAAAACTACGTCAGCAGGATCAGGCGCCTGTTGGTTTCGCAGAAACCATCCCTTTACCTGCTAACATCTCCGGCCGTGTGACAAACAATGTCGGTGAACCTTTAAATGGAACAAGCGTAATCATTAAACGTACAGGCAAGGGAACGATAACAAATGCAAACGGAGAATTTAGTCTTAAACATGTAAACAGCGATGACACTTTGGTTGTGAGCTATACTGGCTATACAACACTTAACATTAGAGTTGGAGAAAGAACCAATTTTGTTTTATTGATGAATATTTCGAACAACAAGTTGGATGAAATAGTGGTGCAGGCATATGGAAACACAAGTGACAGGTTAAGGACCGGAAATATTAGTAGAATAACAAGTGATGATATTGCAAAGCAGCCGGTGATGAATGTATTAGATGTTTTGCAAGGCCAGGCCACCGGTACTTTGGTGACACACAATAATGGTTACGCAAGCGGTACGGTCAAAGTTGAGATCAGGGGCAGGAACTCCATAGATCCAAACTTTCCTTCTGACCCGTTATATATCATTGACGGAGTGCCGTTAACTATTTTGGATATTGCCAATGGCTCAACTTACAATACTGGGTCACAAGGATTTATATTGAGCGGGATTGTTAGCCCGGCTACGGGTCAAAGTCCATTTTTTAGTATCAATCCTGCGGACATAGAAAGTATCGAGGTCTTGAAAGATGCTGATGCAACAGCTATTTATGGATCTAGAGCATCCAATGGGGTCATTTTAATAACAACCAAAAAAGGAAAAGCAGGTAAAACTCATTTTGATCTTAATCTTTATCATGGAATCACCAGGATAACAAATCGATATGCCCTCCTTAATACACAACAGTACGTTTCAATGAGGAATGAAGCGCTGGCAAATGATGGGCAACCGGTTGACGCAAACACGGCAGCAGACTTAGCTATATGGGATACTACACGTTATACAAATTGGCAAGATAAGCTTTGGGGCGGAACAGGATCTTCCACGGACTTGCAAGCAAGTATGTCAGGAGGAGATAATCGCACCAGTTTTCGCTTGTCCGGTGGATACCAGCGCGAGCAGGATGTGACGGCAGCAAGTGGTGCCAGTCAAAGAGTTTCATTGTCATCTAATTTCAATCATAAGTCTTTAAATCAAAAATTGAAAACCACACTTGTTGCTGCTTATTCCTATGCTTCCGCCGATATGATCGTGTTGCCGGGAATTGCTACAATGTCACCAAACGCGCCAGCGATTTATACCTCAACCGGTAAATTGAACTGGGATGAATGGACTGCAGGAAACTCTTATAACCAATTTGGAAGCTTATTTCAACCTTATACAACTAAAACAAATTTTCTGAATAGCAATCTTGCAATTAATTATGAAATTATCCGGGGTTTAACTGTTAAAGTCAATGTAGGCTATAACGATGTTGTAACCAAACAAAACGTAACATATCCGATAGTATCAGTTGATCCGATCACTAACCCCACGGGTGCGTACCTGGTGGGAAATAACACCATTAGAAACTTAATATCGGAGCCATTGATTGAATACAATGGCTATGTAGGTAAGGGAAAAATAAACGTATTGGCAGGAAGCTCTTTTCAAGCAAACAAAACGAGCAGCATAAGATTGCAAGGCTCGGGTTATACGAACGATGCACTACTAACGTCAATCTCGAATGCTCCGGTTAAAGCGATGTATAGTTACGATGGACAGTATAAATATGCTTCAATCTTTGCAAGGATTAATTATAATTGGGAGAACAGGTACCTAATTAATTTGAATGGTCGCCGGGATGGCTCGTCAAGATTTGGGCCAAATAAACAATGGGGCAATTTTGGTTCTGTTGGAGCCGGATGGATATTTTCTGAAGCGAAATGGATAAAACGAAATGTTCCGTTTATAAGTTACGGAAAAATAAGAGGAAGCTATGGAAGTGTTGGAGGGGACAAAATAAGGGATTATCAATACTTGACACAGTGGTTGTTCTCTAACTTAACGTACAACGGTAGTTTGGCCCTGGGACCAACAAAGCACACAGATTCGCTTCTACATTGGGAGGTAAATCGAAAGGCCGAAATAGGGGTGGAACTTGGTTTTTTAAATGATAAAATTTCTGTTAGCGCCAGCTGGTATCGAAACAGATGCGGGAATCAGCTCATAAACTTTATTCTTCCATCACTGACAGGTTTTTCAGTTGTGACAACCAATAATCCTGCTACAGTGCAAAACGTTGGGTTGGAGTTTATAGTAGGCGCAACTCTCGTAGATAAGAAGAATCTAAAACTAAGATCAAAAATTAATCTGAGTATTAATCGTAATAAGCTATTGTCATACCCCGGGCTTTCAGAGTCTCCCTATGCGAATAGTCTTGTTCTTGGAAAGACAGTGAATATTAGAAAGCTATTGCACCATACCGGGGTGGACCCCCAGACGGGATTAAATACCTACGGGGATAAAAACAAGGATGGGATAATTAATGACAATCCCGGGCCAAATTCTGATTTTTTTGATATTGATGTTAATCCAAAATTTGATGGGGGCTTCGTTCAGGATTTCAGCTACAAAAGTTGGGAGGTGAATTTATTTTTCTATTTCAGAAAACAGGTGGGGCAAAATGCCTTTTCGAGTATTGGCATTCCAGGCAGGCCGGAAAATCAGCCTCTCGAAGTGTATAATAATCATTGGAAGAAACCCGGCGATATAGCAAAGTACGCTCGATTTACTTCAAACAGCCCCGGGGCTACCGATTATTGGTTTACTCTTTCTGATGCAATAATAACTGATGCTTCTTTTATTCGCCTTCAAAACGTGTCAATTTCATACGATTTTTCAAAGAGGTTATTGAAGTTAAAAGGCATTCAAGGCTGTAAATTGTTCGTGAGGGCCCAGAATCTATTTGTCATTACAAGCTATAAAGGGTCTGATC
>DASSFT010000293.1:0-8633 GCA_035694045.1 Chitinophagaceae bacterium | reverse complement strand
GTTCGTATTTGCATTCATCCAATCCTTCTTTCTGAAATTTCTCAGTGAAAAATTTTTTGGAAAAGGAATGTGATAAGGGAAATCCTATCAGTCCGAATAGCCTCATCAGGCCTCTTTTTTATCAAGAAATAAGCTGAATGTATCGCCACGGAGTCCAATACGCATCGCTTCCAGGGGAATCACTTCAGCCGGGGAGATATTGCCGAGGTTCACATTGCATCCCAGTAATTCTATGAAATAAAGCTGCTGGGATTTTTGCGGGGCTTCCCAGATGATTTTTTCGCTGGGTATCTGCGTCAATATTTCCTGCACCAGGCCTTCCCGCACTTCTCCCGATCCACGGTAGATACCTACGTTACCGGCTTCTCTTGCTTCGGCGATCACATAAGTGGAACCGGCGCTAAGTTCTGCCCTCATCAACTCAATCCATTTATAGGGAGGAATGATATGAGCCGCATCTTTACTGCCCACTTCGCTCAGCACGGTGCCATACTGGGTCAGCTTTTCTATATAACCGCATTTTTCTGAATGAGGGATCGTTATCGAGCCGTCGCTGACTTCCATATAACTTATTCCATACTGCTTGCAGACGGATACATAATCTTCAAACTGGTTACGGATCAGGAAAGCTTCGAATAACGTACCGCCAAAATAAATGGGAATATCGTAAGACCGGTATATTTCGAGTTTCTCGTTCAGGTTGGGTGTAACAAAAGAAGTTCCGAAACCTAATTTGATTATATCTACATGGGGATGGCATACGCTCAAAAAATTCTGCGCCTCGTTTACACTTAAGCCTTTATCCATTACCATAGTGATACCTGAGGCACGTGGCTTTTTTATACGATCGGGGATCTGCGATAGTTTAAAATTCATGGGTTCTGTATTTAATACGGCAACACGGGACATACCTGTTGATTCAATCGCAGCAAAAATAAGGAATATGAAATACGAATCCCGATAGTAATAGGGACGAATTCCCAAATCCAAAATAAGAAATCCGAAAACTTCGGATTTCGGGATTCTGGTTTCTTGCTTTTAAATAGACTTGTTGCGTTTAAACCGTGCCACCATGTCTACGACCAACTGGTTTTGCAAAACAGCAGGGTTCAATTCAATAAATTTCTTTAGAAGCTTGGGCGATCTTGTCATCGCTAATTCCAATTGCAATAAAGCTTCCTTTGTTTTTCCTGAAGCCAGCAATATGGCAGCTTTATAAAAGAGGAATAAAGGTTTATCATTCATTAGCCGCAATGCTGCATCCGCCTGTTGCAATGCTTCTTCATAATAGCGTGTTTTGTACAAACACCTGATCAATGCTTCCCAACCCGATATATTGCGTGGGCGAATACGAACTGCATTGGAAAAATATTGTATAGCATCTTTGATCAGACCCAGTTCCAATTTACATTCTCCCATCAGTAAATTGTATTCCGGTTGCAGCCGGTGTATCTTCATCGCGCTTTCCAGTTGCTTGATACAATTCTCCCAGTGCTGCTCATTATAATAAGTACAGGCTATTTTATAAAACAGTTTACTGTCTTCCTGGTTAAGGTGGGAAGCCTTGCGGTAATAAAATCTTGCCTGCGCGAAGTTTTTCAGTTTATCATAACAATGACCGATCGCTTCATAGATGACATCCTCGGGCTTTGCAAGCTCTGTTACCTTCAGCAAAGACTCAATTGCTTCCTTGTATTTACGTAAGCGGATGTAGGCGTCGCCCATATTGCGGTACGCATAATCAAATTTTTCTTCAATGGCAATTGCATACAAGTAAGCATCGATCGATTTTTCATACAACTTGAGGCCCTGGTAAGAAGCAGCCAGGTTGAACCAGGCGAGTTCATTGTACGGGAACTCATCAATAATTTTCTGGTGCAATTTTATGCTTTCTTCATTGCGACCGGTAAAATCAGTCCAGAAGCATATCTTATAAAGCGCTTCTTCATTATTGGGATCCTGTTCAAGAATTATTTTCAAACATTCAAATACCTTGTCAAATTCCTCATAGTCGTCATACACATCTGCGAGTTCAAAAAGCAGGTCGATCTTTTCTTCGCCTTCAAAAAGATCCAGGGCTTCTTCCAGCAATTTCACGGCTTTTTCCTGTTGATCGATAGCGAGGTATGCATCCGTTTTAAGGATGTAAAGATTAATATCCATACTATCGAATAAGGAGGCCTGCTCAAGAATCTCGAGCGCCTGTTTGTACTGCCGGTTGGTGAGGAGGATATCCGCTTTTTTTATTAGCAAAGAAGACGAATAAGGATATTGTTCAATCGCAAGCTCAGAGGCTTCCAATGCATTAACCAGGTCTTCTTTTTCCTCAAAATGATTGATAATTCTTTCAAAAGACTCTTCTTCAATAAAGGAGTTTGCGCGGCCCTGTTTTAAGTTCTCATACTGCTCGAGAAGCTCCCGCATTTGGTCAGGATCCTGCCTTTCGTAGTGTTGTTTCATGAGTTAGGAGGGTTTGGTGGATTATTAAAAAGCCGTTAGAACTTCACCTGCCTGTTAGATCATAAAAACAATTATAATCAACAAGTTAATCGAAAACTCGCGAAATAACGAATCATTAGTTTTCCCCATATGTGTGGAATTAAAGGGTTTTTTATTCTTAGATGTAACATTTTAGCCATTTTGCCGTTAAATAAGTATTAAAATTCTGGACAAGCGGTTTGATTTTCTACTTTTTTTCTTGTTAAATTTGCCAAGCAATGAGAACTAACTCCTCAATATTAAAAACGCTTTGCAGCAAGACCGCCATGATTGTTATCCTGGCAGCAATTGCAGCGGGCGCATTCGCCACTTCAGGTGACGGCAGATCAAGAGATACGAATCCGCGTGATAGATCAATTTTGGTAATGAAACCCTCTTACAGGCCCGGTTCATTCTCTTTAAACCCCGGTTATAATTTCCGCGGCAGCAAGGTTATAAATAACCAGGAAAACAAATACATCAATCTTAGCAATACACCCGTTAGCTACCAAACGGGCCATACGACCTATACTGTTTCTTTGAAGAAAGGCGTATTGAATGACAAGGTTGTTTTCAATCCTAATGCCACTACCCGCCGTAATTAATTTCCGGCTGCTCCAAGGCTTTCTTCGTACGACATCACCCTGTAACCTGATTTGGGCAAATCAAATTTTGCTGCAGGTACCAGCTTAAAATTTATACTGGAAACAGTGTATGTGACTTTCAGGCTTCCGAAGGTGGCTTCATATTGCATGGCCAGCCCCGGTAAATTCTTGTTCAAATATTGAAAATCCTTATTTACAGGAACAAGATCCCTTGTGAAGTAAACAATGAATGTACTGTCGTTGGAAAGCCTGCCTACGGCTTTCTGGCAATTATACCCCGCGATGGTCTTGAACTCGTTCTCGTAAGTAAAATTGATGCCCTCATACTTTTTGTTGGACGCTTTCCAGTTTTCCGGGGTCAGGTTGATCATATATTTCTGTTCCCCGTAATCCTTAAGTATGGTGACCTTATTGGTCTTGCCGTCGATGATGGTCGATTGGGTACCCAGCGAACTGATCATCTCTGAACGGCTCGAATTTCCTTTGAGATAAATAATGCTAGTAGCGCCGTCGAGCAGATCGGCAGCCTTTGGCGTCGTATTGTTTGTGTTGATGACAATGTCATAGGTAATAGTCGCCTCCGTGAGTTTTTTCTGCGCCCAAAGCGGGTTTGAAAAAAACAGCACTACTATTGCGATTACCTGGTTTCTCTTTTTCATACAAATATTGCTATGCATTAGAAAGACGTGCCAATCTATCCGGTAAGTTGCTTTAAGGAAAAACCAAAATCCAAAACGCGATCAGGCAGAAACTTAACATACCTGCCCATTAAACTAGTAATTTTTTAACAAATCAGGAGAAACGACAGCTTCCCGATAACTCAGTTGGATTGGCCACAGGCAGCCACAGAGTTTTCTTTTCCTGCGCCAGTTTGTACCTTCCCAACAGTACTCCATGGGTAAGTTCAAATTGAAACACTACTAACGTTTCCCCTTCTGTTGTATTTCCTTCATTTTCTTCTGCTGTTCCTGCATCTGCTCTACCCGCTCCTGCCATTTTGATTTAGTCTTTGGCTTTTTGCGGTTCTCCTCGATCTTGGCCAGTATCTTATCGTGGTCGATTATATAATTCTGAATTACGTACTGGAGGATAAGTGTGATAATATTGGAAACCGTATAATACCAGGTCAGCGCCGAGGGAAGACCGTTAAAAATGAACAAAAGGAATACCGGGAAAATATAGGGCATGTATTTCAGCACAGGGTTGCTCTGGTCCGGCGTCATGCTCATACTGTATAAAGAAATCAGCAAGCTCGTCAGCACCGCGGTAATAGTGAACAAACTAAGGTGGCTGCCCAGCAGCGGTATGTTGACACCAAAATGGATCACGTCATCAAAAGCGGAAAGATCTTTTGCCCATAGAAAGTCGGCGCCGCGAAGATCCACACTCGCACTGAAAAAACTATACAATGCAAAGAATATAGGAATTTGAAACAGGGCCGGGATACAACCGCCCAAAGGGTTTACGCCGGCTTCGCGGAACAATTTCATTTGATCCATGCTCATAGCCTGTTGGTCATTGCCATGCTTTTCCTTCAACTTCGCTATCTCCGGGCGAAGAGCCTTCATCTTGGCGCCACTTAAGTAGCTTTTGTAGGTCAGGGGCGAGATAAGAAGGCGGATAAAAAGTGTGAGCAACGCAATGACGATGCCATAATTACTTACAATCCCTTTTATAAAATCCCAGACGGGTAATATGACATACCGGTTCAACGGGCTTACAAACGCATACATCCCCTGGCCCAGGTTGATGACCTTCGACAGTTTAATGTCATATTTTTTCAGAATATGGTAATCGGCCGGTCCATAAAACAAACTAAGGGCTACATTTCCCGAAGCTGGCACCGGGATTTGCAAGTCGGATTTCGCCTGGACAATTACGTGTTGGTTGTCTGGCGGGATGGTCCAGCCCATAGCTCCAGAGGAAAAATTATCTTTCGCAATAAGAAAGCTGTTGAAGAAACGCTGTCTTATTCCCACCCATTTTACCGGTCCATCAAGAGTCACGGTATCCCGCCTGCCGATGGTATGATAATCAAATTCGCCGTTTTCTACATAGCCGACCTGGGTGTTTGTTTTTTCAAATGAAATCCCGGATTCCTGTTGGGCAGCTTCATACTGCCATGACAGGTTTATTTTTCCCTGCGTAAGCAACTGGCCGGCATCATTTACATGAATATTGAAATCCACCATATAATCGTCTTTTTTCACGACGAACTGGTGGGTAATGGTCGGTTGCGAAATGCTATCGGACGTTAGGTTGAAAGCAATGATCGTGCTATCGCCATTTTGCGTCACCACGGGATCGCGGAAGTACAGCTCCCCGGTCTCTGCATTTTGAGAGCCCATCTTAACCGGGTAACTTATACGATCGTAGGAGGAAGCGCTCAGCCTGACCAGCCCACTGTCCTTATTCTTAAACTTATTCAGCTCAATCCATTTCGGCTGACCGCCTTTAGTGGTAAAAGCGATGGTAAAAAGCTCTGTTTTTACTGTTGTTATTTTCTCAGTCCCGGTATCGAGGCCATGTATAGCAACTTCCCGGTTATTTTTTATAGTGGAATCGATCACTTTCCTGGTCGAATCATCCTTTGGGTTCAGCCGGGCCAGGGAATCCGCGTGGGCTTTTTGAGCTGTCTCCAGATCTTTTTGCTTCTGAAGAGCAGACTGTTGT
The DNA here is from genome assembly GCA_035694045.1 of Chitinophagaceae bacterium. GTDB lineage: Bacteria > Bacteroidota > Bacteroidia > Chitinophagales > Chitinophagaceae > VBAT01. The sequence continues at coordinate 2,877 of DASSFT010000293.1, read as the reverse complement.
TTGCTGTTATAATACAGATAACCAAATAAAAGCAAACCCATTACAACAAAACCCAGGACGGTAGTGCGATCAAACTTCATTAGAGATAGAAATTTAAAGACGGCAAAGATAGGGGATTGGAAGGCGACAGTCGTAAGTCGATAGTTAGTAGTCGGTAGTTGTGAGCAGGTGGTCGGTGGATGGATGCTGGACGTCTTTGCGAGCGGAGCGAAGCAACCAGATGCTGGATACTAGATACTAGATACTAGATACTAGATGCTGGATGCTGCCAAGTGAAATCAACATCAGAGCCTTTTGCAAAGTTCGATTTGTGTGAAAGGTGTTACTAGCCCTCCCTCTCCTTCGGAGAGGCAGCTGAGCGAAGCGAAAGCTGGGGGCAAAGCCCGGGAGGGTGAGGTCAGAGAGTGAGGTCAGAGCGGCTTTCTAGATCATCTCGCTCTGCAACAACGGATTCTTTATTTCACTCTTCCGTTCAGCATACTCTTTCGCCGCCTTGATAAAATGAACAAAAATGGGTTGAGGGTTTTCTACTGTGCTTTTCAACTCGGGGTGATATTGCACACCGATAAAGAAAGGGTGATTGGGCAATTCAATGATCTCCACCAATCCTGTAGCCGGGTTCTTACCGCTTGCCACCATGCCGGCATTTTCAAACTGCTCGAGATAGCTGTTATTAAATTCCCAGCGATGGCGATGACGCTCACTCACCGGTGAGTAACCATATATCTTATAGGCCAATGAATCCTTTTTTATTTCGCAGGCATAAGCGCCCAGTCGCATAGTGCCTCCCTTAGCGGTAATTTTCTTTTGTTCTTCCATGAGGTCTATAACTGGCTCTTTGTTATCGGGATCCATTTCAGTGGAGTGGGCTTCTTTTAAACCAAGGACGTTCCGGGCAAATTCAATAACGGCCATTTGCATACCGAGACAAATTCCAAAGAAAGGCAGTTTGTTTTCCCTTGCATATTTAACGGCAACTATCTTTCCTTCCACACCACGATGTCCAAAACCGGGAGCCACGAGCAGACCATCGAGGCCGGCCAGTTTTTCCGATACATTATCATGGGTGATAAATTCACTATGAACATTGACCACCTGTACCTGGCATTCATTTAAAGCCCCGGCATGCACAAATGATTCGAGAATGGACTTATAGGCATCCTGCAATTCAAGATATTTTCCGATCAGGCCTATTGTCACTTTACTCTTGGGATATTTCAGCTTATCTAAAAACTCTTTCCACCGGCTGAGCTCGGGTTCATTAGAATTGGCAATATCCATTTTTTTCATGCAGATCACGTCCAGCTTTTCCCTCATCATCGCCAGCGGAACCTCATAGATTGTTGGGGCATCGGCCGCTTCAATTACCGCTTCCTGCTTCACGTTGCAAAACAGGGCAATCTTGCGGCGTAATTCCTGGCTCAAGGGTCTTTCTGTGCGACAAACAATGATATCAGGGTGTACTCCTTCCTGGCTCAGCATTTTCACACTATGTTGGGTAGGTTTTGTCTTTAATTCCTTGGCAGCTTTCAGGTAAGGGATAAGAGTCAAATGCACGACGACCGAATCTTCTTCCGGGAGTTCCCATTGCAACTGGCGAACAGCCTCAACAAACGGTAAGCTTTCAATGTCACCTACCGTACCGCCGATCTCTGTAATGACAATATCATACTTTCCATCCTGGCCGAGCTGCAACATCCTTGTCTTTATTTCGTCGGTGATATGCGGAACCACCTGCACGGTCTTTCCAAGGTAGGCTCCTTCTCTTTCTTTATTGATAACAGTCTGGTAAATGCGGCCGGTCGTAACATTATTGGCCTGCGAAGTATAGATATTTAAAAAACGTTCATAGTGGCCAAGATCGAGATCGGTCTCTGCTCCATCTTCTGTCACGTAACACTCTCCGTGTTCGTAAGGGTTCAGGGTTCCCGGGTCAACATTGATATACGGATCAAATTTTTGAATGGTCACTTTTAAACCCCTTGCCTGCAACAGTTTTGCAAGCGAGGCGGCAATGATCCCTTTTCCCAGGGAGGAAGTCACACCACCGGTAACAAAAATGTACTTAGCCATATACGGTCAACAATTTAAAAAAAGGTCTCCCAATAAAAACTACCCGATCAAGCAATACGAAATTGCTTAATACTAAAATCGTTTTTACAAAAAGATCAATAAACTCAATGAAAATTAGAACCCCACCCTGCCTACCGTCAGGCAGGCCACTGACCAAGCGGACACTTCGTACGAAAAATTAATATTAGAAGAATTTCCGGGAGGTCATGCAAAGATAAAAGAAATTTCTGTGCCATTGAAATCCGAAATTCAGGAGTGTGGAAAACAAGCTGTTAATCCTTTACTATATGGACACTGACATTGGAGTTTTCTTCCGTTATCACATACGTGTACCTGCCTTCCTTAATTTCAAAAAGTCCATTCCCACAACGGATATCCCTGAGGTCAACCGGGGGAAGCCCCTGCATTGTAAATTTCAACAAGGGATAGTTATAAGTTATCTCATGTCGCCTGTACTGGGTAGTGTTTTCGGCTAAAACGGAACCATATCCAACCTCGATCTGATTCGTTCCTTCTGATGACCAGGAGAAAACGGTCAAATCAGCAACCGGTTTTGAAGATTTATTCTGGACCCTGATAAAAACGTTGCCACCCACGTCTTTTGAACAGGAGTTCAGCAGCATACTACCGGCGATAACGACGAGAAAAAAAGATACCTTTTTCATAGTGGAATACATAAAATTAGGTTGCCTGCTTTGTCACAGCAAGAGTGAAATTGCTTCAGTATATTTACTCTTCAACATCAAAAAATGAGACAAGTATTCTTTTTCCTGGCCTGTTGCTTAGTCAGCCTGGGGGCCGCTT
>DASSFT010000292.1:0-5827 GCA_035694045.1 Chitinophagaceae bacterium | reverse complement strand
GAGGTGGGCGGTGAGTTTCAATTATTGAGAAACCGCGTTAACCTGGATGTTACGTACTATAACCAACAAAGTAAAGGACAGGTGGTATCAGTAACCATCCCGAGGACTACCGGTTATGGTTCATTGCGTATCAACGTAGGTGAAACAAGGAACTATGGTATTGAAACAGATCTGAAAGTTCAAATTATTAAGACCAAAGATCTCAACTGGGATTTCAACGTCAGGTATTCTTATAACAACAATAAGATATTATCGCTGTACAAAGATGTTCCCGAATTTTTCCAGGCTGGATTTAGCTATGCAGGAGCATTTCTTGTAAAGGATCAATCATTCCCTCAAATGAAAGCGATCAGCTATGTAAGGGATGACGTGGGCAGAATTGTTGTTAATAAAGCAACTGGCTATCCGCTGAATAACGGTCCTCTCAAAACCTTTGGGCGTACAACTCCACCGCATATTCTTGGAGCTGGAACAAGGGTAAGGTACAAGGATCTTATGCTGACAACAAACTGGGAATACCGCGGCGGAAACGTAATGTATAGTGATCTCGGAAGACAGATGACATTTACCGGTTCAGGCAGATGGACTGAACAAAGAGCTCCGTTTATCGTTCCGAATTCTTCTTACAACGACGGTACCGGCAAATTTGTGCCAAACGATAAAGCGGTTAACGAAGCTGAATACGATTACTGGGTTACCTATTACAGGGTGATTGCTGAAAACTTTGTTGTTCCTGCCTGGTTCATCAAATTAAGAGATGTCAATCTTTCCTACAACCTGCCCACCAAATGGGTAGCTAAAACGAAAGTGCTTTCCGATATCAGCATCGGTCTGTATGGTAGAAACCTGATTACGATCGTGGACAAGAAAAACCAGTTCACTGATCCTGAGTTCAGCTTTACCAACTCAAATGGTCTGGGTGTAAGTACTACTACCCAAACGCCTCCTGTAAAACAGTATGGTGTGACATTGAGCGTGAATTTTAAATAAGCAATTACAAAATTTTACAGTATGAAAATGATTAAACTTATAATAGCAATCATAGGGGTGGGCTTGTTGATGATAGGTTGCAAAAAGAGCTATTTGGATATTAGCACCAACCCCAATTCATTGACGAGTTCGACTCCCGATGTTATTTTTACGGGAGCAGTTGCCCGGACAGCCGCCATTATTACGCCAAATGAAACCGGCGAATACTGGAGTGGCCACTGGACACAATCATCCACTTATATTTACGATCCGGCACGTTTCTCTTATAACTTTAATAATACCAATTTCAATTTCTGGGATACCTGGTATGATGTGCTGGAAGATTTTCAATATGCCATTGACAATGCAGTTTCAAAAGGGCTGCCTCAGTTCCGTGGACCTTCTAAAGTGATGAAGGCATATATATTCCAACAGGTAGTAGACTGCTATGGCAATGCACCTTATTCTGATGCGTTTAAAGGCATAGGTTCCATTACTCCCAAGTTTGATGACCAAAAAGCAATATATGACAGCTTGATTGTTTTACTTGATGGAGCAATTACAGACTTAAAAGCCTATCCTTTCACAGGAACAACAGGTCTTTCAGATATTGTATTCAAGGGTAATATTACAAGCTGGGTCCGGTTTGCAAATTCCTTGAAACTAAGAATTCTGATTCGCCAAAGCCGCGTTGCCAGCCGCCAGGCTTATGTAATTGCGGAGATCAATAAAGCCGCAGCCACTACAGAGGGTTTCTTACAGCCAAGCCAGGATGTAAAAACAAATCCAGGCTATACTCAAGCTTCTGGCCAAACTAATCCAATCTACAATAACTGGGGTTATACGGCAGCCGGAGCCGCACAGGCTATTGCACGGTTCCCGAGGCCGACAAAATTTCTGTTTGACCAGTTGATCGCAAAAGGCGATACTTTCCGTTTAAAACGTCTTGCTTATGCAAAAGGAGGCGAAAGTTCAACGGTTGACGGCAAAAGCGCATTCGCGATTGTAAGTGGTTCATATGATTACACTAAGGATATCATCGCGAACTATGTAGGTGTACCTTACGGTTCCACTTCAGGATATCTTGCTCAGAATACATCGTACATTGGCCCCTGTTTTATTACCAAAAGTGGTTTTGCGAAAGATGTGTACCTGATGCTGGCGGCAGAAAGTTTCTTCTGTTTAGCGGAAGCCAAACAAACACTTCCAGGCGTAAATCTTCCGGGTACTGCAAAATCGTATTATGAACAGGGTGTAAGAGAAGCGTTCAAAGTTACAGGCACAAATAGGGCAAATTTTACTGTCACATTAGCTGATGGCAGTACTTTGCTTCCAAATCCTGATCCATCTGCGGACAGCACCATATTAAGAAATGGAAAATTGTTGTCTGATTGGTCTGCAGCAACAACTGCTACCGAACAGCTCCAAACTATTTGGTTCCAGAAATGGCTCGCGCTGACCAATTTTGCCGGTCTCGAGGCCTGGTGTGACTTCAGGCGGACAAATTATCCGGCAATACCTCCTTCTGCAGGAGCCCCTGTTGGTCAGGCCTTACCTGTGCGTTTATTTTATCCCAACTCAGAACAGGCAAGTAATAGCGCCAATGTTTCCGCGCAAGGTAACATCGACGTGTTTACAGGAAAATTGTTCTGGGATATAGACTAGTAAATTGTTTTCTAAGCGATACAATTTTGCAAAACCGCTCCATTAGGAGCGGTTTTTTTCTTATTATGTGGGGTTATGCCTTTGTTGGTGTTTCCCGCCAGCTTGAATGAAGTTACGTATAACAGAGTCGAGGGAGCACCAACAAAGTCTGCAGAGCATGAGTAGGTTTCCTACTGGTTGTTGGTGCTCCCTGCGTACCTAACGAGGAAAAGCCATTCATATAGACGGGAAACACCAACAACGGCCAAGCGCTCGTTGTCGCGAAATCCCGTCAAATCGTTCCGGCAATAACCCGTATTTTTCCTCACTCATCACATTTCCCTGCATTTTACCGTTATAACGCAGGGAATTCTTCCCTAATACGTCTAAATTCGTATACACTATTACTTATGAGAAAGATTTTGGCCCTTGTGGGACTATTCCTTTTTGCCACCTCGATTGTCCTGGCTCAGAAAGCCGATGGGAGCATAAAGGGAAAATTGATAGATACTGCGGCCAAACAGGCAATTGCAGATGCCACTATTTCTCTCACCCTGGTAAAAGATTCTTCTCTTGTCACTTTCACTTTATCCAGTAAGCAGGGCTTATTCGAAATAAAAGGCCTCATCCCTGGTGAATATCAACTCATTTTTACACACCAGGCCTATCAATCATTCCGGAAAAATATTTCGATCACCCCTAACAGGAAAACAATTGACCTTGGCGAACTGACTCCTCAAAAAGATTATAAAACACTGGCCGGCGTAACTGTGACCAATGAAGCGCCCATCGTAGTGAAAGGGGATACCGTACAATTCAATGCCAGTGGTTTTAAAACAGCACCCAATGCCACCGTTGAAGACCTGGTAAAAAAATTACCCGGAGTGGAAGTTGATAAAGAGGGAAACGTTAAAACCCAGGGCGAGCAGGTGCAGAAGGTCTATGTAGACGGAAAGGAATTTTTTGGCAATGATCCCAAACTGGCCACCAAAAACCTGACAGCCGATATGGTTGAAAGTATACAGGTGTATGATGACATGAGTGACCAGGCCAAGTTCACCAAGATCGATGATGGCAGCCGTACTAAGGCGATGAATATAAAACTCAAGAAAGACCGCAACAAAGGTGTTTTTGGAAGGGCCCTGGCGGGTTATGGTGATAATAACAGGTATGAAGCAAATCTCAGTGCTAATAAATTTAATGGCCCACAGCGATTATCTGTGTTATTTAATGCCAATAATATAAATAAACAGGGCTTTGCGTTTTCGGATATCATCAGTTCGATGGGTGGTTTCAGCGGATTTGGCGGGGCTGGCGGCATAGGAGGAAAGATGATGGCATTGGAAGGAATGCAGCTAAAGGGAGGGGGATTCGGAGGGGGCAATTTTGGTTCATCATCGGCCGGTATCATTAAATCTATCTCCGCCGGTACCAACTACAGCGACGAATGGAACAACCGGATAAAAGCTACTGGTAGCTACTTTTTTTCCAACACTGACAACGAGCAGCAACAAAACAGTTTCAGGAAAACCAGTTATCCTGACTCTGTCGCTTCCCGTACAGGCAATACCTTTTCCCGAAACAAAAACCAGAATCACCGCATCAATTTCCGGATCGAGGCGCAGATCGATTCCTTAAGCTCCATTTTATATACTCCCAGCATCACCCTTCAGCATTCGACCAACGGTTATGACGACAACTCCTTTACCGATGTTGACTGGGAAGCACATGATTTCCGGGCATTGGTTGACACATCAGAACGGACAAATGAACGGGATGGAATAAACTGGAACAATAATCTTCTTTACCGCCGTAAATTCAAAAAGACAGGGAGAACATTTACGTTGGGATGGGCCAACACTTTCGGTCAAAGCGAAAGCAGCGGGTTTACGATCAGCAATATCAATTACTACGATACGGCTGCCGTGCTCCGGAGACAGATCCGCCAAAACCAGAAAAACGACCAGACCACGCAGACGCACAGTAATGTTGTCAGTGTCTCCTATACAGAGCCGATCGGCCTGAATAAAGTGATAGAGTTCAACTATGCGTATACATCAAACCGGAACACTTCCAATAAAGTCACCTATAACTATGATCCTTTTTCGCTGAAGTACGATGATCCTAATTTCCCGTTGACCAATGATTTTGAAAACAAATTCAGGGCTCACCGTTTTGGTGCGAACTTCCGGGTTCAGAATAAGAAATTCAATTACCAGCTTGGCATCGGAGTGCAGCGGTCGGCATTAGAGAATATCAGCACGCGGAAAACAATGCAAGGGAAAGACTCGCTGATCACCACAAATACAAGCTATACAAATTTCTTCCCTACAGTCAATTTCAATTTTACCCCGGCCAAAAGCAAGAACCTTCGGTTTAGCTATAATGGCAGAACAAACCAGCCGTCCGTTTCCCAATTACAAAATGTGCCGGATGTAACGGATACGTTGAATATTAAGATAGGAAACCCTAACCTTAAACAGGAATTTGTCCATAATATCAACCTAAACTATAATACGTTCAACATACTTACCTTTCGCTATGTAGCTGCAAACCTTAATTTCAGTACTACGCAAAATAAGATTGTCAGTGATATCACGACAAAAGGCCCACAGCAAACTACCACCTATCTCAATGCCAATGGATCGTTCAGGGCTTCGGGCTTCTTTACCCTGGGGCTGCCGTTTAAAAACATGAAATGGAAAGGTTCCAGCCTGAACTTTACCAACAGCACCTCTTATTTCAGGGATGTAAATCTTATCCGCGGTGTAAAAAATAATACAAACACCTTTTCCGTAACACCGGGCGCCGGGGTCAACCTGAATAAAGAAAAATTCGACATCGGGCTAAGGGCGAATGTTACCTACAGTAAAATAACTTCCCAGCAAAACCCGATGCTCAATGATGACTACTTTACGCACAGCTATTCGCTGGATTGTTCATTTAATCTCCCGAAGAACTTTATTCTCTCTTCCGACTTCTCCTATTTATTCAATACTGGCAGATCCGATGGTTTTAATACAGCTATCCCGCTGTGGAATGCCGGCCTTCGCAAGCAGGTATTTAAGAAGAAGAATGGCGAGATCCGGTTCATAGTGAATGATATCCTCAACCAGAACCAGAGTATCAGCCGTTCTGCCAACCAGAATTACATAGAAGATACACGCAGCATGGTATTGCGCCGCTACTTCATGGTAAGTCTCCTGTTCAATAT
>DASSFT010000291.1:0-6280 GCA_035694045.1 Chitinophagaceae bacterium | reverse complement strand
AATGTAAAACCGTTGCTTTATTATATCCTCTGCGTGCTGGTACAAATAGTAGCATTTTACCTGAGTAAAGACAAGCCTGCGCGGACGCTGTTACTTTTCAGCGTTCTTGGACTATTGGCAATGCTGATCGGATTGTTTACGACAGGAACGGTTGCGATCTATTCTTTCCTTAGCGGCGGGCTGTTTTGTTCGATCATGTGGCCGGCTATTTTCAACCTGTCCATTGCTGGTCTTGGTAAATACACCACGCAAGGTTCGGCATTCCTTATTATGATGATCCTGGGGGGAGGAATTATTCCACCGATACAGGGTAAGATTGCGGACTATGTACAATCAAATTCAACAGTACCAGGTTATGGCATTCACCAGTCCTATTGGGTGCCCGTTCTTTGCTTTGCCTACCTGGCATTTCTTGGATTTGCAGTAAAAGGAATTTTGAAAAAGCAGGGTATTGACTATGATGCCAAAGTTGACGAGGACCTTCAACCACTTGAAACCTCACCCGAATCAACATTAAACGTTGTAGAAAATAAGAAGCCAGTTTAAGAACACCTGACAACCGGGTTTCAATTGGTTTCCTTCGTACTTTTATCATCCCGCTGCCACCGGTAGCGGGATTTTTAAACTAAACTGACGATGGCTAAAGCTGCATCTAAATCAACAGTCGGACAACCGCTCGCAATTGGAATAGATATTGGTGGAACGGGAACCAAGTTTGGTATTGTAGACCGGGACGGCAATGTTCTTTTCTCCGGCGAAATATCCACGAAAAAACATACGGATGTAAATACGTTCATCGAGGACCTCCATGACGCTTTATCCGAGTTGATCGATAAAGCCGGTGGTATTGGTCGTATGAAAGGCATGGGAGTAGGCGCACCCAATGGCAACTACTACACTGGCACCATTGAATATGCACCCAACCTTCCCTGGAAGGGGATTATTCCTTTGGCTAAAATGATCGAGCATAAATTCAAACTACCCGTTACCCTGACCAATGATGCCAATGCAGCGGCGATTGGTGAAATGATGTACGGTGCCGCCAAGGGCATGCGGGATTTCATCATGATCACATTGGGCACAGGTGTGGGTAGTGGTATTGTCGCCAACGGGAAACTGATATATGCTCACGATGGTTTCGCCGGCGAATTGGGTCATACCATAGTGATACCGGATGGACGAATACACAAGGGAACAGGAAAAAAAGGTTCGCTGGAAAGTTATGCTTCGGCAACTGGCGTTACACTCACTGCCATTGAAATGCTTAAGAAAAGTAAAGAAGACAGTTTACTCAGGAAGGTGCCGGAAGACAAATTGGACTCAAAAGCGGTGTATGAAGCGGCAATACAGGGCGATAGGCTGGCTTTGGACATATTCGAATTTACCGGTAAGATACTCGGACTCGCACTGGCCAATGCAGTGATGTTTTCCAGCCCGGAGGCTATCGTACTGTTTGGTGGGCTTACCAAAGCAGGCGACCTGATCCTTAAACCTACGAGGGAACATATGGAGGAGAACCTGATCCAGGTTTTTCAGAACAAAGTAAAAATACTGGTAAGTCATTTGAAAGAAGCCGATGCAGCTATACTGGGCGCCAGCGCCCTGGTGTGGGAAATGAAATAGCGAAAAGAATTGTCTTTCTTAGAGTTTTACACTTGCTTGCTTATAGTCCTCGTTTGATTTCTGCTGGGCTGGTGTGGTCTTCACATTTTCGCTTTTACCATCATTTTTGTAAAACGATCTGCATAAACCCGCGATAGAAGTGGAAACGATAACTGAAGAAAAAGCAATGCAAACAAACAGAATAGACAGGATTGCTACTGGCCTTTTCATATAAGAAATTTGGATAGTTGTTGTCAAAACTATGCCAAACTAAAATTTAAATCAAAAATTATTTTGTATTTACGGCCAAACCCTTATCAAAAAAACCGCCGGTACAGGTCTCTGACCTTCTTTATCAGACGGTTTTATGGTCTCCCTGCCGTTCACTAAAAGGCAGCTGCTGCCGCCCCCGTCAAGGTTCAGAGCCTCCCAACAACCCAGGTCTTTCAGGATTTGGGCCTCCTGGACAAGGGTTGCTCCCCCACTGGATTCGCTTCTTCCCTGGATCACCAGGATAATGAGCTTGCCGTCTTTTGTGTAGCCCATAGCTGTGCGGGGATGTTTATCATTGATGGCTTTTCCTGCAAATTTCAACTCTTCGTTGTTACTTATATCAATTTGTCCTTTGCTCAATAACACAGGTCCACCGCCGATTGCGGTCCGCATTCTCCATTTCGTAAATGTCTTTTCGTAGTCGCTTGGTTTTGGATGCAGTATGAATGTGTGCTTTATGGACATCACAAAGGCGAAAGGAAGTGAGGGAACAGAATCCATAGAGGCTTTTCGGGCAAATTGACTCGCATATGCATAACGCCGCGACGAGTCAGTAAACAACCAGGCAACATCCGCTCTTCTTTTTTTTGATATACCAAGGGCGCTGCCGAAAGGGTGCATATATGTCAATGTATCCTTGCCTCTTCTGGGTATGGTATGATTGTTATAAGCCAGCAGTTTCCCATTCCTGATAACGGCATTCAGATTGCGATTTGTTTCAAAAGAAAAGAAAGTACAATTGACTATTGCGACAGGCTTAGCATTCTTTTCATAAAATTTCGAAGGCGTCAATCTCCTGTTTAGTGTTGTATCAACAGTAAAATCAAGTTTTTTATCTTTCAAGTCCGCAATTAAATAGTAAGCCCTGAAAGACCCGGTATCTATTTTTTCTTCTGTAAAATACACATGCACCGAAGCGGGCAGCGGCTGAAACAGCGAATCGACATTTTGCCATCTAAGTTGAGCAAAAGAAAATTGAGGGAACAGGAAAAGCTTTAAGGCAACTAAAAAAACAACCCGGTGTATAATCATCAATTTATTTAAAAGTCCTCAATTGTATCCTACTTCCCTCCTCAGCATCCAGCATCTATCAATCCCCATCCTCTCCCCCTTACTATCGACTAACGACTATTGACTATCGACTATCGCCTTACTCCTCTCCCACTCCTTTCTTCCCAACCCTGCAAACACATGCCTTTCGCTATGATATGATGAACGTACCAGCGGTCCGCTTTCAACATAATCCAGTCCCAAAGTGTAGCCTGTTTCGCGGTATTCAGCAAACTCATCCGGGTGAACGAAACGGTGTACGGCCAAATGCTTTTGTGTGGGCTGGAGGTACTGTCCTATTGTTATTACATCGCATCCATTGTCACGAAGGTCTCTCATGGTCTGGATTACTTCTTCTTTCTTTTCACCCAAACCGAGCATGATACCACTTTTGGTGCGCATACCCCCTTCCTTCAGGACCCGGATCACTTCCATGCTTCTCCAGTATTTAGCCTGTATACGGACCTGTTTTGTCAATCGCTCTACCGTTTCAATATTATGCGAGACCACCTCGGGGGCCGCATCAATGATTCGTTGGATATCTTCTTTCTTTCCTTTGAAGTCGGGGATCAGTGTTTCGAGAGTCGTACCCGGGTTTAAGGCTTTTACTGCCTTGATGGTATTATGCCAGACCGTTGAACCGCCATCCTTCAATTCATCGCGATCAACAGAAGTAATGACGGCATGTTTTACTTTCATCAAATGAATGGCTTCTGCTACTCTTTGCGGTTCGTCCCAGTCCAATTCAGTAGGCCGCCCGGTTGCCACGGCACAAAAGCCGCAGCTTCTCGTGCAGATATTGCCCAGGATCATAAAGGTGGCAGTACCTGCACCCCAGCATTCACCCATGTTCGGGCAGTTGCCGCTTTCACAGATCGTGTGAAGTTTATGCTGGTCAACTAAATTGCGAACGTGCTTGTAGTTTTCACCAATCGGCAGTTTCACCCTGAGCCAATCGGGCTTTTTGGGCTTCGCACCCGGGGACGTGGCGGCAGTAACATCTGACATCCTGCAAAAATACGATTTGAAAGCTTAAAATGTAGTATCGAACAGGCGGGTTTGATCGACTTCCGTATCAACTTGTTAACTTATAAACCTTTCAACTGTCACACTCATTTCCGCTTTCCAAAAATGACGGCGAGATAACATTGAAGGAATATCTGCTTATCCGATTTCTGAAGCAGCATGATGGGAATTTTTTTAGCATAGAACTCAACGCTGGCCCCTATTTCAAGCCCGTTCACGGATTCATTGAATCGGCCATAGTCAAAACGTAGTGCATATTTTGCAAAAACCCCTGGCGTTACCTTGATCTCGTTCCAGCCTTTACTCAGTCCTCCACCTCCCTTGATGGTAAGACCCAGGAATAAGGCGCTGTCCTGGTCTGAATATTTGATAGTCCTGTCTAATTGTGTGGCAGGATCATTGACAGTCACATAGTAGGGACGAAGTAGCCCAATCGCAATTCCCCCATTATAGATCATTGATACGGCGACCCCATTCTTATTCCCTTTTTGTCCGAGCATGATTTGCTGACCAAAGCCCAGGGTTACCGGGTAGAAATAGTTCCTTTTGCCGTAGATGAAGGAATTTCCGAAGAAATTATTACCCTGCAGCTTTTCTTCTTTATGGCTTTTGGTTTCGGCAATATCGAGACGGAAGATGTTGGTCTTTTTGTTGGTCTTCATTTTGCCCAACTCATAAAACATCCCATAGCCGGTGGTACGAAGCTGGATACCCAGGATGCTTTGCTTGGAATAGATTAGCACGCCTTCCTCCGCCTGCCGCATCAGGTCGGCAACTTTTTTACGCTTGGCTTCTTTCTTTTCCTCCCGGGTCAGTTTCTTACCTGAAGCACTGTCCTGCGCCGCTGCTCCAATGACCAGCAGCAGGACGACAGCGATAAAACTTAGTTTCTTCACGAAATATTCTTGTTTTTATTGATAATATTAACGGGATAAAAAAATAAAGGGATGCCCTTATCACACGAAATTCACAAAACGCAGTTCTCTTTTTTCTTACCTCCCCTCCTGCTTAATAACGTAAATTTAGCGTAAAAATTGAAATGACCTCGACAGTAGTTTATAACGGTGAGCTCCGTACCACCTGTACTCATGTGAAAAGTAATTCCGCCTTTGAAACCGATGCTCCGACCGACAATCATGGTAAAGGCGAAAGGTTTTCTCCTACCGATCTTATGTCAACCAGCCTGGCGACCTGCATGCTGACCGTTATGGGCATTAAAGCCCGGACAATGGGATTTGACCTCAACGATATTAAGGTAGAAGTGCTGAAAATAATGAAAGCCGATCCACGCAGGGTTGGCGGGATAGAATTAACATTTCATATACCAGTCCCGCTAAAAGATATTGACGAAAAAACTAAAGCGATCCTTAAAAATACGGCGGAAACCTGTCCCGTTATGAAAAGCATTCATCCGGATATTGCAATAAAACTGGATTGGGGAGAATGGTCCTGATCGCCATAGCAATTCATTCATCTCTTTAACCAATTGGTTCCGCGACGGCTTTGATGGCAAGCACATTCGTATAAAATTTGGGGCGTAGAACAAACCTCCGTTATGAATGTACTTGTGATCGAGCAGGAAAAAGCCGTTGCGAACCGTATCAAAGATATCCTGTACGTGTTGGACGAAACAATACATGTTGTCGGTATCACTGATGATATTCCCGCTGCCGAAGAATGGCTTGGCCGCAACAAAGTCCCGGATATCATTCTTGCCAATAATAGCGTGATGTCGGAACTGGAAAAAAAAGCAGGCAGGGACATTAAAGCAACGGTCACATTCTCGACCAAAACGGAAGAACTGAATATGCGCGCCTACCGCTACAAAACCATACGGCATATCTTAAATGGTCTTGATGAAAGCGGAAATAATTCATTGCATGCGACAAACACCGATACATCCCGCCGGGAAGAACAGCGGAAGCCCGAATCTTTTAAAGAACGGTTCCTGGTGAAGCAGGGACAAAAACTGTTGTCAATTCCGGTTGAGCAAATTGGTTATTTCTTCTCCGAAGAGCGGTTTATTTTTTTAAGAACGTTCGACAACCAGAAATTTTTACTCGATTACAGGATCGAACAGTTGGAAGAGTTGCTCGACCCGGCCGCTTTTTTTCGCGTAAACCGTTCATTTATCATCTCCATCCCCAGCGTAAAAGAAATTCACGCCTGGTTTGGCAACCGGTTGAAGCTATTCCTGTCCCCCGCTACCGGTAAAGAAGTTATAGTAAGCAAAAAAAGAATAAGCGCTTTCAAGTCGTGGCTAGGAAAGTAGCCGGATGCCAGATACGGGATACTGGATTCTGGATGATCCAAAATATCTTCAGCTACC
>DASSFT010000290.1:0-6209 GCA_035694045.1 Chitinophagaceae bacterium | reverse complement strand
CTTTTGCGGTAGTATCGATGAGGTATTGTATGTCGCCGAAATCAAAATGGCCTAACAAAAGAATTTCTTTGCCGTCGAGAAAATCGTTGCTTTGAACATTCAAAAAGCTTTGAAGAAACGGGATCCATAATGTATCAGCACCACCCAGGCCATAGTTACCTTTCGCCCCCAGGTCTTCGGGTATTCCCACCAGCACAAATGTCGCAGCTGTTGACGCCAGCGATCTTTCAATATCATTATTATCATGCAACACCTGCACTCTTTCTCCCAGTTTGGTCTCAAAACGGCGAAGCCGGGTGAGCGACAATACATCCTGCTTGTTATAGATCTTCAGCCGGTTAATTGCCCGGGTTTTTTGCTCGGCGGGCTGAATTTTTGTTTCGATGTTTTCCATGATAAAAATTTATTCTTGTCTAAAGCTATGTCATTATTTTATTCCAACCGCATCAATATATTCTTAAAATCTTCCGTCCTGTTCCAGGGTATTTGATGATCCGCACCCTTCAACGTGTCAATAGTGACCGATGCCGCATGTATCATTTTCTTTTTACCATAAGCTATATTTTCAATTGGAACCCACGTGTCTTTATCCCCGTGAATAAAAATAATATGTGTGGTTATTTTATCCAGGTCGTTTGCCAAAGGTTTCAGATCTTCTTTCAGGTATAACAGCTCCGTATTTGACTGTTGAAATGCACCTGGCAGAAACCAAAACATAGGTTTCTTACCCATTATCTGCCGCCATGCTTCTTTCTTTTCCAAACCTGGGTCTAAAGCTCCGGCCGTAATGATTACTTTGTCAAAAAGCCCTGGCGCGTCTGCGGCCAGCTTGGCAACCACCGGCCCGCCATACGAATGCCCGCATAGATACATTGGATGAGTTGTTTTAAGTTTTTGCAGGATGGGCAACAACAGCTTGCATTGCTCCTGCAAATGCATAGCCTCTCCAAAATCACTGTAGCCAAAACCCGGCCTGTCAAAACTGATGACGCGATATTTTTTTCGCAGATCCTCATCCCACATAAACTTCATATAATGAAACCAGCTCCCGGGAGAACCATGGATAAAAACGAGTGAAGGGCGATCATCTTCCCCACATACGGCGTAATGAATATGCCGGTTGTCAACCAGCGTATCATACACTTTGAGAGGAACATTTTTATACCCGAATACCCGCGATGCTTTTTTGTCGCTCCAGCGCTCCTTTAAGAGAATACAACGACAGAGCAGCAGCGAAACAAGAATAAACGCAAAGAATATAAGACCAACTCTCTTTATTCTTTTTTTCATGTGATAAAGTTATGCTTATCTTAAACCCGAAAATTAAGATCATAAGCTGCTACTATATTTTCGTCCCGGCACTTCGCTTCGTTCAGGACTATCGGGATAAAATTCGGGTTTCGTCTAGACTCCAATTTTTTCATTGACCGTTTTTACAATTTCTGCTTCCAGTGCGATTGCATTTTTCTCAATCTCCTTCCCTTTTGAAATAATATCCTGCACAAAACTCTTATCATCATACCCTGAAGCATTGATACGCACATTCATAAACGCACCTATCACGGCGCTTCTTGCACACAAAGCACCTACTCCGGCATC
This sequence comes from Chitinophagaceae bacterium, assembly GCA_035694045.1. GTDB lineage: Bacteria > Bacteroidota > Bacteroidia > Chitinophagales > Chitinophagaceae > VBAT01. The sequence goes on along the minus strand of DASSFT010000290.1, from coordinate 4,610 downwards.
GGAGACAGAATTCGGATTTCCCATCTCAGCCATTGCCTTTATTATTTCCATGCTGTTATACGATGCCTGCATCACTTTAAACGGAACTTCAATAGCACTCCTGGTTGCTTCCTGTATCGCTTTGCTGCGGTTAATTTTTTCCTGTTCAGTTGATTTTGGTAAACTCATCGCATTCATGATCTGGTTAAATGCTTTTGTATCCGCATCCACTAATTTCAATAACTCGTCTTTATACTGCTGACCTGCCTCCGCCCAGTTACTGAATTCTTCCCATCGTTCATCCCATCCTTTTTTATGCGAAGAAAGATTGGCTACCATCGCTGCCAGTGAAACCCCTAATGATCCAACATACGCTGCTATCGAACCGCCCCCGGGTGCCGGGCTTTCGCTGGCTGTTTCATCGGCAAAATCGTTCAATTTCATATTTAACAGCTTACTGTCTGCCTGAACCTGCAACCTGTATTCGATAATTTTTTCGTCTGGCTTAAAAGGATACAACTCATCCAATCCCATTGATTTCACCGCGATCTTTATGAGTTCCCTTTCCGACACACCGGTTGACCGTTTTTGTTTTCTTAAAAAATATTTACCTGCATCCAACATGGCCTTCAGCGGTATCAGTCCCACCAGTTCACTCCCTGTCACCCGTATTCCCCTGGCTTCCGCCTTCCTGCAAACCTCGTCGAATGCAATATGGACCGGCGTTATATTGATATTCGTGAGATTGATGCTGATCTGTGCTATTCCATACTCCTCGATATACCAACCAATCGCTTTCACGGATTTTAAACTGCCAGGTACCATTTTTTCTACCCCATTTTCATCCTTCACTTTTCTTCCTGCTTCACGTACATCAAAGGCGATAGCATTGGCCCTTCTTGTTGAAGTGGTATTGAGATTAACGTTGTAGGCTACCAGGAAATCCCTGGCCCCAATCACGGTGGCGCCACGTTTAACATCAAATTCGGTTGGACCAAAATCGGGTTTCCATTGTGGCTCTTTTATTTTTTTGAAAAATCCTTCATATTCACCGGCTCTTATCACCGACAGGTTATCCCGGCTTTTGTCAGGTTGCGCCGCTTCGTACAGGTAAGCGGGAAGTTTTAGTTCTTCCCCAACCCGTTTTGCCAGTTGTTGTGCGTAGGCCGCGGTTTCTTCCATCGATATATTGGCGATCGGTATCAACGGGCATACATCGGTAGCGCCCATCCTGGGATGAGCTCCTTTATGCCTGCTCATATCGATTAGTTCCCCTGCTTTCTTTATCGCTAAAAATGCGGCATCGATAACAGCCCGCGGTTCGCCCACAAATGTGACTACAGTACGATTGGTCGCCTTGCCGGGGTCCACATTCAATAATCTTACGCCTTCTACAGATTCAACCTGGTCCGTTATCTGTTTGATGATATTCAAATCATTTCCCTCGCTGAAATTGGGAACACATTCGATGAGCTGCTGCATGTTATATTTTTTAGTTCAAATAGTTGATCCGGAATGCTAAGATATTGTTTGCGCTGTAATTTATTTCACACAACGCCGCAATCCCGCCCATTGGCGGAACAGCCTGATTTCGTGGCGCCGTGCCCGCCGCCAATGCTTTGGCAGCCGCGGTCGTCGTCCCGCAATATGCGGGATGGGGAGAATTTTTTGATTCCAAAATTGAGCATCACAAACTTTTGCAGCATTTCAATTCTCTTTATAAATTAGCTATTGATATTCCATTAAACCCAAACAACTGTCTATGTCAATTCCCAAACTGGCTTTTATCCCGGCTCTTCTTATCCTTTCAGTCTCTTGTGTGTTGGCTAACGATTCTCTTCCTGGTAAAAAAAAGATTTTTTATACGTTCACTGCCGGCTATACGCTTAATACCGTTTACGGCTCGATGCATGATAAAGACCAGGAGCTAAATTATCTCGCCGGCCTTGGCAAAATCAAAATGACCAACAAAGGAGGTTTTTCCGTCAATTTCAGGATCGGCAAACGGCTCTCAGATTTTGTTTATTGTAAAACAGGCGTCAGTCTTTTATACCGCCGGGTTAATCCCCAGGAAAATACCATTATAGTATATCGTGATGAATTGGGCACCGGCTATCTCTCCTTTCCACTAATCGCAGGAATTAAAGCAGCGCCTGGACGAGGACCGGTCGGGTTTTTTCTCGAGTTTGGACCATCAGCCAATTTCAGTCTATTCGACAATACCAAGATCGGTCCGGACAGAAGTGCTTTCAAAACACATGTGTTTTCATTTAGTATATCTCCTTCCGGCGGGTTAAGCTTCTCCTTTCCTTATTCCACGATACTGTTGCAGTATGCATTTGTATATGATGTGACCAGCGCATATACCGAGTATTTGTATTGGACACCGGCTGAACCAAGAAAGCCATTCGACTATAAATACAAAACACATTGTTTCTCCCTGGGTTTTCAATGGAAGCCATTTTGACGAATGATCCAAACTCAACAGCTCCCGGTTGGAAATTATTCTTTGCCGTTGGGAAAAGCGTTTCATGAATCGCTTGTGACAGATGATATCTTGGTCTTGCTAACGCCGCAGGATCGATGAAGTGATTGCATGGGTCCGCCGGCATTCCCTAATCATTAATCATCGAAAAACTTATTTTTATGGAAAACAACGGATCTAACAACAATCCGCGGCGTCAATTCCTGGGAGCAATCGCCAGCGGGGCAGCTGTTCTCGGTTTATCTTCTGTCATTTCTCCCTTTTCCGCCCACGCAAAAATTAATTTTTCACACAGCAGCGGTGACCCCGAACTATGGTTTAACCAGATAAAAGGTAAGCACCGTATTGTATTTGATGTTCCACATCCCAACGAGATCTTTCCTTTTGCATGGCCCAGGATATTCCTGGCCACGAATGCGGCGACCGGCACAGCAGAAAAGGATTGCAGCATTGTGGTTGTATTGCGGCACACGTCCATCCCGTATGCCATGGAAGACCGGTTGTGGTCCAAATACAAATTCGGGGAAACATTCAAAGCCGATGATCCCAAAACAAAAAAACCGGCCACGCGAAATCCTTTCTGGAAGCCCAATCAGGGTGATTTTAATATTCCCGGTGTAGGCGTGGTACCCATTGGTATCAATGAACTCCAGGATAGCGGCGTCTTGTTCTGTGTGTGCGACATGGCCCTGACAGTTTACAGCGCCGCCGTGGCACAAGCCATGAACCTGGATGCAGCAGAGGTAAAAAAGGACTGGGTTAGCGGAATTCTTCCCAACGTTCAAATAATGCCAGCCGGTATCTGGGCCATCAACCGTGCCCAGGAACATGGTTGCACATATTGTTTTGCAGGATAATTGGTGTTAAGTTAAGTATGATTCGACGATCGTATATTGCCACGGATACCGGATAGCGGTTTAAAGGTTTAATGGTAAAAAGGTTTAAAGATGAAAATTGCCACGGATTACTTTTTTTTGTCCGTGAATCCGTGGCGATCAGATATGCATAAGATAACATTAGCAGTTGAGGTTTAATGTTTGCCACGTCTGTCTGAATTTGTCACCCGGTCATCCAGGGTCATTCAGGCAGGCGTGGCATTGTTTTAAAAATCCTTTCCATGGGTTCTTATAACTTCGTGGCAAGGCATTTTGTTATGATCGAGTTGCAAAAATTTGACAGGAACGATTATACCAACTTAATATCCTGGATCGATAGCGAAGAAATGCTCATTCGCATTGCAGGAAGACAAATGAATTTCCCGGTAACGGAAGAGCAGCTGGATATCTCTCAAGCAGACCCGAACCGGCATGCCTTCAGCATCATACACACAGCCACCGGACAATCGATCGGCCATTGCGAATTATATTTATTTGAGAATTCGGCAAAAATAGACCGTGTAATTATTGGCGACCGCTCAATGAAGGGCAAAGGTCTTTGTGGTCCATTGATGGATTTGCTGCTCGACTATGGATTCAATATATTGAAACAGCCGGTCATTGAATTAAATGTTTTTGAGTGGAATGAGGTCGCGATCAGGTGTTATGAAAGAGCAGGATTTAAAAAGAACAGGGATAAAACAATGGAGTTTGAATCAAATGGAGAAAAATGGGTCGCTTTTAATATGTCAATCGATAAACTGAGCTATGACAACCGGTGAATCCAGTCAAAAAGTCGAATAACATTCAAAACAAAATGATCCACGATCATCAACGACTATGAATAAGCTTTCCTGGATATTGATCATAGCTTTTATCATAGGAGTGATCATCTTATTGTTGCCCGACCAATCTTCTCCCGTAATAAGGTTCAACGAACAGCATGCACCTTCTTCTATTGACCTGGCTGGGTTATCGTTGATATTGTTGAGTTGGCTTGCGGCCTGCACGGTGGTGATATACCGCTGGAAAAGAGTAACCGGAAAATTTGGTACTGTAAACGCTTATTTAATGGCCGTCCTTTATTTCATTTCCCTTTTAGGCATCGGCATCGGTTTGGCAATCCAGGCTGATATACTGCTATGGTGTTGTGCCCTTCCCGCCTTCCTGGTAAATGCCGTATTTGCGATTGTCGCTTTTCGCATATCATCTGCAAAGTAAACAACTATAGAACGTCGCTCCGTCGAAAAAAAATTGCTTAAGTAGACTAT
>DASSFT010000289.1:0-3956 GCA_035694045.1 Chitinophagaceae bacterium | reverse complement strand
TATTTAAATAACAAATCGAAAAGTAAATGGTACCGGGAAGCTTGGATTTAATATTTTTGACTTACTCTTTTATTTGATTCTTGGTTCCCGATAGCTATCGGGATGGTTTCTTGGAACTTCTAGAATAAATCTCCTTTCTTTAACAAGTCCACTGCATTATTAGCTGCTCTTGCCGCAAGAGCCATATAGGTCAAAGACGGATTTTGTGTGGAGGTGGAAGTCATGCATGCGCCATCGGAAACGATCACATTTGGACAGGCATGCAACTGGTTCCATGCATTCAGCAATGATGTCTTTGGGTCCTTGCCCATTCTTACGCCGCCCATTTCATGGATATCGAGACCCGGGGCCTGTTTGCTGTCCGTCGCATGTATTTCAGTAAAGCCAGCCTTTTCAAACATCTCGGTAAATTGTTCCGTAAAATCCTTGATTATCTTTTCATCGTTATCGTCATAGTCCACTTTAAATCGCATCAGGGGGATGCCCCATTCATCTTTATTATCCTTATCAAGCGACAGGAAGTTAGTTTCCTTGGGAATGGTTTCCCCCATACATTGTGAGCCAATATACCAGGGACTCAATGGCGCCGAAGTGTCCATCAATTTATTTTTCAGTTCTTCACCAAACAATCCATCCGTATTAACGCCACCGCGGTATCTCATGGCATTGAAGGTACATGCATAACCGCGGAGAAAATCGGTTTCCTGTTTCCTTACATTCCGGAAGCGGGGAATATAAGCTCCCCCGGTGGCCCTGGCCTGTTCAGTCTTGAAATTCATAAATCCCTCGTACCGGGCTGATATCCGGCCACGATAGTTATGGAACGCAAAATATTTTCCCAGTAAACCATTATCATTACCCAGGCCATTGGGAAAGCGTCGCGAGGTGGAGTTCAATAAGATCAAATTGCTGTTAACCGCGCCGGCATTTAAAAATATGACATCGGCAAAATAGTCGATTGATTCTTTAGTAACCGCATCAATAACACGTACCCCGGTTGCCTTGCTTTTTGCCTCATCATAAATTATTGAATGAACAACCGAATGGGGACGCAAGGTCAGGTTCCCGGTTTTCTGTGCCCATGGAATAGTAGTTGAGTTTGCATTGAAGTAACCGCCAAAGGGACAACCACGCTGGCACAGGTTTCTTGCCTGGCATTGACCACGTCCCTGCTCCAAATGTATCGGCTCAGGTTTTGTGAGGTGGGCGCAGCGTGAATAAATCACGTGCCGCTCTTTATAGTTTTGTGCTACAATATCCTTGAAATGATTTTCGACACAGGTTAGTTCCCAGGCCGGTAAAAATTCTCCGTCCGGTAATACATCCAGGCCATCCTTGTTGCCGCTGATGCCGGCGAACTTTTCTACATAGCTATACCAGGGCGCAACATCTTTATAACGAATGGGCCAGTCAACCGCGAAACCATCGCGGGCAGGTCCTTCAAAATCAAATTCGCTCCAGCGTTGGGTAAACCTTGCCCACATGATACTCTTGCCGCCAACCTGGTATCCACGAATCCAGTCAAATGGTTTGTCTTGCACATAAGGATGTTCTTTGTCCTTTACAAAAAAATGCATTGCATCTTCCCGGAATGCATAACATCGGCTGATAACCGGATTTTCTTTTGCAACCTCGTAAGGTACCTGTCCCCGGTGCTGGAATTCCCAGGGATTCATATTGGTGGTGGGATAATCTTTCAGGTGCTTTACATCGCGTCCCCTTTCTAGCAACAAGGTCTTCAATCCTCTTTCACATAGCTCTTTTGCAGACCAGCCGCCGCTCATTCCGCTACCGATCACAATAGCTTCAAACGTATTGTTATTATCACCCATAATTATTGCTCAAAGAAGATTATACCGGGACACAACCTTTAAAATTGCTTCCAGGTACCAGTTTCCATTTCACTACATTCAGCAGGTATTCTTTGCTTGAAGTAAAATTCTGTATGGTAAGTCTTTTTACCGCATGATAGAAGCGGCCAGCCAGGTCTTTTTCATCCTTTGTCTCCAGCTCTTTCAATAGCTCCATTCTTTGCTGCGGCGTACATTTTACAAAACCGGTGTTGAATTTCTTTTTACAGGTGGCCTCAAATGCTTTCATACCACCGATAAAAAAGATTTGATCTTCCGGTAAAGCGCAGTCATCCACCATCACGAGCACAAATTCATCAGTTTTCAGATCTTTTGCCCCGGTGAAATTGTTTGTTTTCGGGATGATCGTTTCCGTGAGTTCAGAAAGCATTTTTTGCAGCGATGCAGTAAGTGGTAAATGCTTTAGGTGAGCCGGCCTTTCTTCGTTGGAAGAAATACAACCGGGTAACAGGGACCCGCCTGCGGAAATGATAATAATATTGCGGACAGCAGTTCGCCTGTTCATATTGGCAAGTTCGTAAATTAATATCAAACCTATAAGGTTTTAGGACGAACCACGAGGCAATGAGACAGGTTTATCAAACCTTATAGGTTTGGGAAGCTCATCTCAAGAACAACATTTCCCTAAACTTCGGCAAATACCACTCCCTGTCATCAACCAGCAACTCGAGCTTATCTGCATGATAGCGGATATCATCGAAGAACGGACCTTTGACCTGGCTTTGGTAGGCGATCGCTTTTGTACGGGTGTTGTCTATATTATTACTGATCTTTCTTGCTTCGATCATTTTTTCGACCAGGTCGCTGATACAGTTTACATGTTCCGATATTTTTTCAAGTATCTGTTTTTGATTGCTGTAGGCCGATTCAGGCAGCCCGATCTCTTTTAACCCGCGGATATTATTAGCCAGTAAATTCTGGTATCGAATAGCAGGCGGCAGGATATGACTCGTCGCCATTTCTCCCATGATGCGGCTTTCAATCTGAACTTTCTTGATATATTTTTCCAGCTCAATTTCATGCCTGGCTTCCAGTTCTTCGTGTGTGTACACGTTGTTGCTTTCAAACAGGATCTTGGCCTTGTCCGTCACCATTGCATCCAATGCAAGCGGGGTCGTTTTCACATTCGGCAAACCTCTTTTCTCCGCTTCTTTTTCCCAGGCTTCGCTGTAACCGTCGCCTTCAAACAATACTTTTTCACTGGCAACAATATACTCGCGTATCACGTGCATGATGGCGATTTCTTTCTTTTCACCCTTGTCTATCAATCCGTCTACATCTTCCTTGAATTGTTTCAGCGTCTGTGCCATGATCGTATTCAACACGGTCATGGGGTTGGCGCAGTTGGCGGAAGAACCCACTGCCCGGAATTCAAACTTATTGCCGGTAAAAGCGAATGGCGAAGTGCGGTTGCGGTCGGTATTATCCAGCAGTAATTCGGGAATATTTTTATGAATGTCGATCTTCAACATGCTCTCGTCCTGTTCATCAAATTTGCTGCTCACTCTTTCCTTTACATCGCTTAACACTTTCGAAAGGTATTGGCCGATAAAGACTGAAATAATAGCTGGCGGGGCCTCATTCGCACCCAACCGGTGATCGTTCGGTGCCGAAGCGATCGATGCCCTTAAAACATCGGCATAGTCGTGAACAGCTTTGATCGTGTTTACGAAAAATGTCAGGAACATCAGGTTTGTCTTGGGCGTTTTACCCGGTGCCAACAGGTTTACCCCTGTATCCGTCGCCATACTCCAGTTATTGTGCTTGCCGCTTCCATTAATTCCGGCAAACGGCTTTTCATGCAACAAAACACGCAGCTTATGACGTCGTGCAACGCGGTCCATGATATCCATTAATAATGAATTATGATCAACCGCCACACTTACTTCTTCATAAATAGGTGCACATTCGAATTGAGCCGGTGCTACTTCATTATGCCTTGTGCGGAGCGGGATGCCCAGCTTGTAACATTCAGTTTCAAAATCGCGGATATACGCATACACTCTTTCAGGAATAGACCCGAAATAATGATCCTCCAACTGCTGGTTCTTGGCCGAGCTGTGACCATAGACTGTCCGGCCAGTC
>DASSFT010000288.1:0-2975 GCA_035694045.1 Chitinophagaceae bacterium | reverse complement strand
CCCGACACGTTCTCCTTTTTTAAATGTATAGTCAAAGCCTCTTAAAATTATTTTATCGTCATAGCTCTTGTACAGTTTTTTCAGTTCAACCACTTTGCCGCCAAGCCTGTTCATCTTCATTTGCAATTGCACCTGTTGATCTTCTATCCGTTGTTTCGCTTTTTTTTCTATTTCATAAAAATTATCCTGGCGGCTTTTGCTCTTGGTAGTGCGGGCCCGCGGCTGCTTACGCATCCATTCCAGTTCTTTACGATAAGTGTTTTTAGCTTTGTCGATGCTGGCCAACTCGTTTTCTATTCTCGCCGCTTTTTTTTCGAGATAATTTTCATAATCGCCGTGGTAGACATAGAGGTTATCTTTTTCAAGCTCCCATATCTCGTTGCACACTTCGTCCAGGAAATACCGGTCATGTGTTACGAGCAGCAACGTTACGTTCTCTTTGTCGAGGTAATGTTCCAGCCATTCGACCATTTCTACGTCGAGATGATTGGTGGGCTCATCCATCAGGAGCAGCACGTGTTTATGTTCAAAGCCAATGTCAATTAAAGTGCGGGCCAAGGCTACTCTTTTTCGCTGACCGCCGCTCAGGGTGTTGACAGTTTGACCCAGGTTGTGAATATTTAATCTACTCAATACCTGTTTTACCCTGGCATCAAAATCCCAGGCGCCGAGCTCGTCCATTTTTATGATGACAGCATTTAATTGTTCGGAGTTATCGTCCTCAACTGCCGCTTCATATTGTTTTATGGCATTTAGTACCGGGTGGTCATGAAAAAATATATTATCGGCTATAGAAAGGTCTTCTTTGAAAGCGGGTTCCTGCTCGAATAATACCACGTCCACATCTTTATTTACCCTGTATTTCCCTTCATCGGTTGTTTCTTCACCGGCGAGAATTTTGAGCAAAGTGGATTTACCGGAACCGTTCCGGGCAATCAACGCTATTTTATCGCCTTCTTCTATATGAAAGGAAATATTCGAAAAAAGAGGTGTGATGCCGTAACTTTTTGTCAGTCCTTCCGCAGATACATAATGCATACAGTGCAAAGATAAAGAAGGACTTAAGTTTTTTATTGCCGCCGGCGTTTTGTGGCACAGTTTTTTTGAAGTAGTAACTATTAAACCAATAGTTATGGCAAATAATCTGGTTGAAACCATTCAAAAGAACCTCGGTCTCCCTGCTTTACAGAAAATTGATCCCAATATCCAGGAGGTGAAAAATAAGTCGCTACGGGCACCAGCAGACAATCTGGCGCAGGCAGCCATTCCAGCCGTATTGACTGCGTTGTACAAGTTTACCCGGACAGATGAAGGCTGCAAGGCCATTATCTCGGGTGAAACCAATCCTGACTGGCTGGGTACATTTTTTGAGGGCAAGGAAAAATCGGCCGTAGATAAAGTTGCCCATTATGCTGAGGTGAGTCCAAAAGAGGCCGAAAGCATGATGGAAGATATCGCGGATGAGGCAGTAGCCACTATAAAAAATTCCATTAAGGCGAAACTGACCCCGGATATTCTGCGGGCATTCATGGATGTCCAGCGACACCATATCCTTGTCGACCTGCCACCTTCCATGCAAATGGGAGATATATTAAATGATGATGGCCTTGATGACAGAACCAATAAAATGGAAGGGCCTGTTTCGGGGTTCATGCACCGCATCGAAAACCTGCTTTCGAAAGGAGACGATTCGAAATATCCTTAAGCACTAAGGCTGTAGATCAGCCAGCAGAGAAACACCACTATCAATAACACTACCCAAGCTTTGTACTTACTCCATGTTTCTGACCGCCGGGAATGGTTAACGTAAAGTCTGATCCTTTCCAGGGTGGAAGCGTCTGTGTTCAATTTCATCAATTGCAGTGATAAAGGCCTTACAAATCTTAATGGTAACGTATGACTGCTCTTGAGTAAAGAATGAACGATGGCTTTGTTGGTATCTATTTCATCAAACTCGTTAAGTTTTTGTATTGTTTCATCGTTCAACAGGCGACAGATATAATCGTAGAGACCGTGTTTGTCCATACGATGCACATCTAATTTTGAAACATATTTATCCAATTCCAGCACCTGTTTTAATACTGTTACGGGGGTGACCGTGGTGAATGATTGTTTTCTATTGATCACCTGGTCATACCATCTTTGTTGCAGGTAATAGTCTTTCTTTCGTGGATCACTCAGTACTTCATAGGCTTCTTTTATAATTTCAAACTGCGCGGTTGAATAAGGGTCGGCATTATTTTTATCCGGGTGAAACTGGTGGGCCAGTCGACGGTAGGCGGATTTTATTTCCCGTAACGTGGCGGAAGGAGGAAGCTCCAGTATTTTATAATAATCCTTTGTTTGCAATCCAACGCGAAGATAGAATGGGCAAATGTTCAGATCTAATTCAAATAATAACTCAGCTTAAATGTTTTTTCCAGAAATCAAGCGTTCGCTGCCAGGCCAGTTTAGCGGCCGCTTCGTTATATCTTGTCGGTGCAGTATCGTTATGAAAAGCATGGTTGGCACCTTCATACATGTATAATTCGTAGGTGATATTATTTTTCTTAAGTGCTTCTTCATAGGCAGGTATACCTGCGTTGATCCTTTCATCGAGTGCGCCGTAATGCAGTTGGACAGCTGCTTTAATCTTCGCTACATCTTCCGCTTTGGGTTGCCGGCCATAAAACGCAACGGCTGCTTTTAACGATGTGACATTAACTGCAAGATCATTACTCATTCCACCACCCCAGCAAAAACCTACGCAGCCATATTTGCCATTGCTATCTTTCCTCGTGGCCAGGTAATCGAAAGCCTTGATAAAGTTCTGGAGATTATCTTCTGCTTTCAACTGCTGGAATTTCGATCTTGCTTCATCTTCATTAGCCGGTGTTCCACCAAGTGGCGCCAGGGCATTGGGTGCAACGGCTAAATAGCCGGCATTGGCAGCCCGCCTGGTCACGTCTTCAATGTGTGCATTCAGTCCCCGGTTT
>DASSFT010000287.1:0-4954 GCA_035694045.1 Chitinophagaceae bacterium | reverse complement strand
TTCTGACGGCCGCAAAATATACCTCGATAGTGTTAGGAATGGTACCATAGCCATTCAGAATAACACTGCGATCATAAAGAATGCCGAAGGCAAACTCGAGTACAATGTTTCTGATCTCACAGCTGACGTGCCACCTCTTGCTTACAATACATTAACCAACCCACGCGGGAGTAAATTAATTGATATGCTTTTGAGTGATGGCAGTCACGTATGGTTGAATGCTGAAAGTTCGATAACATTCCCCGTTGCCTTTGCGGGTAACGAAAGAAGAGTAACTATTACTGGCGAGGCATACTTCGAAGTAAAACATGATGATAAAATGCCATTCCGCGTCAACGTAGGCAAAATATTGATTGAAGACCTGGGGACTGAATTTAACGTGAATTCGTATGAGGCAGTCGTGACAACGTTGGTCAAAGGCAAAGTGCAAATTGGTTCATTATTATTAGCACCCGGTGACCAGGCAGCTGGCGAAAAGCTTGTGGCGAAGAATGTGGACTTAAATGCAGTGACTGCATGGAAGACGGGCTGGTTTGAATTTCAGAACATGAAGCTGAGCGAAGTGATGAAGCAAATTTCAAGATGGTATGATGTAGATGTCACTTATGAAGGCAAGTCAGGTGATGAAAGGTTTGGGGGAAGAATTAATAAGGACCTGGCTCTTTCCGAAGTAATGCGCACATTAAATATTAAGTATAAGGCGGAAGGCAAAAAACTGACAGTGACAGAATAAAAAGGCCAGCAGTGTTGCGAGCATTGCTGGCTGATGTTTAGTATAAAATAACAACTCGAAATCATTATTTATTAACCAAACAATAATGCAATTTATGCATTTTACTGCTTTATTTGACCCTCAAATTCTAAGGGTTATGAGACTAACAGCCATTCTTCTGACTGTCGCCTGTATACAGGTAGCCGCAAAGGGGAACAGCCAGACGGTGACAATAGATGTAAAAAACGCCAGGATACAACAAGTACTCAACGAGGTCAGCAGGCAAACTGGAGTTTCTATTGCCTATAATGATGCTTTGTTTGCAGGAGTGCCGCCCGTTTCCATTAAATTAAAAAACGCATCGGTACAGCAGGTGTTTGAGAAGCTGTTCAAAGATTTGCCTTTTGAATATCGATTAGAAAACAATTCTGTCTCCATTTCAAAAAAAAATATCCCGGCGGAGGTAAAATCAGATCTACCACCGCCGTTGATAACCGTAAAAGGGCGGGTGGTCGATGAGGAAGGAAATGCTGTACCGGGTGCAACCGTAGCAGTAAAGGGTTCCCGAAATGCAACGGCAACAGATGGGAATGGCAACTATACTTTAAACAGTGTAGATGAACATGCGGTGCTGATGATTTCGGGAGCGAATATTGAGACGTATGAAGTGAATGTGAATAGTCAGGTAACCATCAATGCGACTGTTAGATTATCTGTGAAAGTGAGTGAGGAAATTGTGGTAGCTTATAATAAGACGACAGCACAGAAGAATGTATCGGCGTTGACGGTGGTAAAGGGAGACCAAATACAGAATCTGCCGAACAGGTCATTTGACAAATCGTTGGAAGGATTGGTACCCGGATTGCTCGTAAATAGTGGCAGTGGACAACCTGGAGGAGCTACCAATAATTTTGTGCTGAGAGGAATCGCTACTGGGGGAGTACCGGATGCGGGTCAGTCATATCGAAATCCTCTGATTGTTATCGACGGCGTACCGGTTTACCAGGATCCATTAAAGATAAATGCTTCGGGAGATGCCTCGGAAAGTAACCCGTTGGCACAATTAAATCCTTCAGACATTGAGAATATAACAATATTAAAAGACGCGGCTGCAATTGGCTTGTATGGTTCTAAAGCAAGCAATGGAGTGATTCTGGTTACTACCAGGAGCGGAAAGGCGGGTAAAACCTCGTTTAGCTTTCGCCATCAGACAGACATAAGTGAAAGGTTAAAGGATCCGGCAGTACTCAACCAGGATGAATATCTGGAACTACTATTCGAAGCGTATAAGAATAGCCTTCCGGGAATCACTGACGCGCAAATACTGGCTGACCTGCGTTCTTCGCCAGCTAGTCAGCTTGGGTCATCTGTCTATTTCCCTGTTATTGTCAAAGCACCCGGAGATACTAGCTTCTATCCCGCACCTGATTGGAATAAGGAATTTTATCGTAATGCGGCCGTCACCATATCGAATCAACTGTCTGTATCAGGGGGAAACGACAAGTCGAATTTTTACCTGAACCTTGAGTACACAAAACAGGACGGCATAATAAAAGAAACCGGTTTCGATAGGAAATCATTTCGATTTAATTATGAAAACAGAGTGACTTCCTGGTTAAAATTTGGTATCAATACGACAGGCTCCTATACTGTGCAGGACTATTCCCCCGGATCGGCAAATATTCAAGCCATATCTCCATTGTTGCCTATTCGTTTATTGAACGGAAATTATATGGACAATTATTCATGGGGACTTGGATCAAGTGGGGGCAGTTATTTGCCAAACCCGGTATCAGCCGCTCAATACAATATTAGACGCAACGTCGGCTATCACACCTTAGACAAGATGTTCGGAGAATTGAAGTTTCTCCGGCATTTTACCCTCTCTTCAAGCGTTGGGGTTGATTTTGTCATCAACGAAAACAAGGAGAAGGTGCATCCAAGATTTGTCTTATTGGGCGAGTCAGTTCCAGGAAACGGCAGTGTGCAGGACCAAACGGTACGAAACGCCATCCTGCTTACCACAAACATACTTCGGTATGAACGGATCTTTAATGCCGTTCATAGTGTCAATTTATTATTTGGCCAGGAAGCGCAGGTGTTGTCAAATAAATACACGCTCGTTGAACTCAGGGGTTTTGGAGCCAATCCCACAGCTACAGAACCATTTGGTGGCGGCACTTTATATGCAGGGCGAAGTAATGTTGACAAGCAAACACTGCTTTCCTATTTCGGGCAGGCTAATTATGGATACAAGGATAAATACTATTTGTCGGGAAGTATTCGTAGGGATGGTTCTTCCCGCTTTGGCGACAATAACCGCTTTGGGACATACTGGTCTTTGGGAGGGGGTTGGATGATAAGCAACGAGCCATTCTTCAAAAGAGTGCACCATTGGATAGATAATTTCAAATTACGCGGAAGCCTGGGAGCAGCCGGCAATTCCGCTGCCATCTCAGGACTTTTGAGATACGATCAAATTCAGATATTAACTTATTTAGGCAATACCGTAGTTATTCCTAATCGAAGCAACAGTCCGGGAAATCCCAGTATTCAGTGGGAACAAACGTTTAACTGGAACGCAGGAGTTGAAACAAGATTCTGGAAAGGAAGGATTTCGTTTACTGCTGACAAGTATTCACGAAAGACCAATGATCTTATCGCTTATGGCATTCTCCTTCCATCTACATCTGGTTTTAGTTCAATAACCGGAAATATAGGGGATGTAAAGAATGAAGGGATCGAACTATCCTTATCAATTGACCTGATTCGAAGGGGGGACTTTCAATGGAAGATCGGTGGAAATTGGAGCGCAAATAAAAGTAAATTGACAAGAGCCAGTGTTCCTCTCATTGCCATTGCCAACAATTTAGTGAATAAAGTTGGTGAGGAATTTAATTCATTTTATTTGCGAAGATGGGCTGGTGTAAATCCCGACAATGGCAGGCCACAATGGGTGGATTCAGCGACCGGGAAACCTACCGAGAACTATAACGCTGCCAAGCCTGAAATTGTAGGTAAGGCGCAGCCAGATGGTTTTGGGGCTTTTAATACAGGCATTTCATACAAGGGATTTGAAATTTCGGGTATGTTGTATTACCAGTACGGTTTTCAGATATATCTTGTTAACACCCTGCAAAATGACGGTTTAAATCCATATGTCAATCAAACAAAAGATGCCCTGGATCGCTGGCAAAAGCCGGGAGATATTGCTGCTAATCCAAGGAGGTTGTTAAGTGGCAGGATTGGCACACTCCCCGATCTGGGCACGAATCCTTCTACCAGGTATTTGTATGACGGCGATTTCATCCGTTTCTCAAATGTTTCGCTTGCCTACAGTTTTCCTAAAAAAATAATGGATCGGCTGCATGTTAGTTTGTTGAAGATATTTCTCCAGGGACACAATTTGGCCACCTGGACTAAATATTCGGGCCAGGACCCTGAAAATGTAAGCGCCCAACATCGCGCAGGCGCCTATTTATACCCACAGCAGCGGACATATTCCCTGGGTCTGAATGTTAATTTTTAATTCAATGCTGGAAATTTCAGTTTAACTGCTAATAAAATAAAACTCATAATTATGTTACAGGTTTTAAAAAAATGCAAACGTCTATTTTTGATATTGGCGGCCGTGGTAAGCGTGATTTCGTGCAAAAAAACCTTTCTTGATGTCGATAATACTACGCAACTATACAGGCAAGCCTATGTGAAGGACCTGAATACTATGGAGCAATTTAAGAATGGTGCCTATGTACTTCTCAACAACTCCTATGAAAATGGGTTGCTTGCAGCCTATCCGGACCTGGTAGCTGATAATTTGAAGCCTTTTCCTGCTCCTCCGACGGCCGGCTTCGGAACCCAAAGTTTTATGCCGCACTATACCTGGTCGCAACAGGCAACGGAAGCACAGGGGGGCGCCACAGAAGCTTCGTTAGAGATGAATTCGCTTTGGATCGTTTGTTATCAGATCATAAGGGCTTGCAGCTTTGTTGTGGAGGATGTTGACAAGTACAAAAGCGAAAATCCTCAAAAAGCCGATGATATTAAAGGGCAGGCTCTTGCAATCCGAGCTTTGGTCCATTTTAAACTGGTAAATGTCTTTGCTCAAAATTTTAAGTACACCGCCGATGCCTCGCATCAGGGGGTACCTTATATAACCACTTCCAATATCGGGGCTGGTTTTAGCCGTCAAACAGTTGCCCAGGTTTATGATGCGATGATAGCTGATCTCAACGAAGCAAT
>DASSFT010000286.1:0-6023 GCA_035694045.1 Chitinophagaceae bacterium | reverse complement strand
ATGACTTGGTACACCCTTGCATCACCTCCGACCAACAGGTTAAAAATTTTTATTTTGCTGGAAAGATCCCATTGCGCTTCGGTATGGTACAGCCGGCTCTTTTGTACCAATGCAGCCCCACCAGTTACCGGCGCATCCGGTATAGAGCTCGATTGAATATCCCAGTTGTTAATCTTGATGATCGTATTCTTTAAAGCTTCGAATTCGGGTGTACCGGGCTGTACGCGACTTGCATCGGCTTCCTGCCGGGCAAATTGTGTTGCGGCAGCAAGGTTGGCAGAATTCAGGCCGCCATTAGCATTGCCATATGCAGTCAATGCGGTTTTAAACTTGGTTCCCCAGCTTGTTGGTGTCTTGGTATCGGTTGCACCACCGCTGTACAGGTCCATATTATCTGCTAACGGTTTCACGTTGTAAGAATCCCCGGTATTTTCGATGGAAACATAACCACGCACCACGTAATTGGTCCCTTTCAATTCGAGGTGATGATTTTGAACGACTACGTTATCCAGCTTGATCTTGTTACCTCTTTGAAAAACACCATCGAGTTTACCAATGCGGTAGGAGTATGACAGTTCGGCTTTATCATTTAAACGATAATGCAATGCCGCATCGAATTTCAGGTTATCGATTTTCGGATCCACAAGATCGGTTTCCCAGTAACCGGTTCGCGCTACGCGTAGTGTTTTATTGGCGGCTCCATCGATAGTTAGACCGCTGATAGAAACGACATTGCTGCCCGCCAGCGCGTCATCGCCATATTTATTCCATCCGTCGAAAGCCGTATTGGCTGCTCCGTTGAGAGATGGGAAATTCGGGTTAGCACTTTTCAGGTTGTTCGTATTCTGGTCAAGCCTGGTATTCGACCGCCAGTCAATTCCCTGGAGGTAGCTGACATTAACTTTAAAGGCAAATTTATTATTAAAAGCTTTGGCATAACGGATCGCTGTCTCGGTCAGAATAGCCGGATCATGATCGATTCCATCCACATGATTGATCCCTGTGCGCTGGTAGACACTCAAACCCTGGTGAATGAACGGGCTTTTGGTCAGCAAATTCGCCATCCCGTTGATCGCATTCATTCCATAAAGCGCAGAAGCCGCACCGGGGGTTATTTCCACGCTTTGAATATCCAGTTCGGTCGGCCCAATTGCATTGCCCAAAGGAACACCCAGGGTAGCGGCCTGCATATCCACACCGTCTACCAATTGCATAAAACGAAAATTGTTGGGAATATTAAAACCTCTTGTATTCGGCACTTTGAATGTGAGGCTTGAAGTTGTCATCTGCACCCCCTTTACATTTTCAAGAGCATCATAAAAGCTGGGAGCGGCGGTTTCTTTAATAGCACGTATATCCAGCTTCTCGATGGCTACAGGGGATTTTAAAATATTTTCCGCAACCCGGCTGGCTGTGACGACTACTTCATTGCCCAGGACAGTCTGCGTCACCAGGGCTACCTGCAAATCTGAACCCAGGGTCCTCACTTCAAGTTCCTGTGGTTTGAACCCGATAGAACTAAATACCAGCGTAAATGGAAGTTTGGTCTTTGTGCGCAACACAAAATTTCCGGAGGCATTGGTAACGGCACCAGTAACCGTTCCTTTTACCTGCACACTTACATCCGGTAGTGGTTGTTGTTTTTCCTGGTCGGTGACGCGACCCGATATCTGAATGATCGTATTATCCTGCGCAAGAAGCTTATCGCTGAAAAAAAAGAAGGTGATAAATGCTAAAAATAAAATCCTTTTCATCTTTGATCCTGGTTTAGTTGTGACAATAGTTATCCATTAGCAGTCATGACTGCTTTTAAGAACTATGGCAAGCGTATATCAGGGTATCAGCAACATCGCTGCATGGAATTTTTTATGCGATGTGTCGTTTGTATCAGATCGTCTTTCATAAAAATCGGTTGAACTTATCTTCCAATTTGTTTTACGATGCGAAGCTGCAAAGAATATTTCCTTTTATAGTCAACTACTTTACATCTCCGCGAGAATAATCTTTCGTCCGGTATCAAAACTAGGACAAAATTAATACCCTACAAATTTTATAGACTAATTTTTTATAAGTTTTTTTATGGCCTCCTGTTTGGGATATTAGTTAGAAATTTATTTACCTGGTTTAAAAAAGATCATCTGAGGATGTCTATAAGGATTTTTATACTCCAAAAGATCACCAGCACTCCCAGTAAAAAGAAAGCCGTTTTTTTCGGAAGCTTACCGGCCAGCTTTGCCGCAAGCGGGGCAGCAATCAAACCCCCAATGATCAGTGCAACGATAGTTTGCCAATGGGTTACACCGATCAGGGTAAAGAAAGTAAATGCGCTAGCCAGGGTAACAAAAAACTCGGTAAGGCTGACCGTACCCACGGCATATTTATGACTTCTTCCTGTATTGATCAATGTTGAAGTCACAATCGGTCCCCATCCCCCACCCGCAAATGAATCAAAAAACCCACCGACACCTGCCAATGTTTTATACTGTCTGAATTTTTTATTTCTTCTTACTGTCGTAAATGCATTAATAATAAACTTAACGCCCAGGAACAAAGTATAACAGGCAATAAAGGGCCGGACATAATTCCCATATTGCCGGCCGGCTAACACCAGCAGGATTGCTCCTGCGATTGCCCCCAGTACGCCAGGGATCACCAATGCCTTAAAAAGTTTTTTGTTGACATTGCCAAATTTATAGTGACTATATCCCGATGCACCGCTGGCAAACATTTCCGCGGTATGAATGCTGGCACTGATTGCAGCAGGATTCACCCCCGCTGATAATAATATTGTAGCGCTGGTAACACCATAGCCCATTCCCAGTGCCCCGTCAACCATTTGCGCGAGAAACCCTGCCAGCAACATCCAGGGAAAATCCTTGTCCAGGGATTTAGACCAACCGGTCACGTTTGTGGCTAGTTCCTTAATAGGCAGGTAAGAGAAAATAAAATGCCCAATTAGCATGAGGGCAAAAGCTATTAAGGAATAAGTCGCCACCTTTCTCCAGCGCCTCTCATTAATAGCATTATCCTTTTCAACCAGGATCTTGGTGATATTATTCAGCTTTTTAACCTTGTACTCGAAATTTCCATTGAGATTATTCCGGACCTTATGCAGGTTTTCAATTACATCATCCAGTTCGCCCGGTAATGCTTCGTGTAATACTTCCTTGATCCGCTTGGCGGCTGTGGGAGATTTTCCATTTGTAGAAATAGCGATCTTCAGGTTTCCCTTCTGAACTATACTCCCCAGGTAAAAATCGCAGAGATCAGGTGTATCGGCTACATTAATGAGGATCTTTTTGTCGTTAGCCAGGTCACGGATATATTCATGTAACTTTTTGTCGTCCGTTGCCAGTATCACCAGCTCTTTATCATTCAAATCGGCTTCTTCAAACTGCTGCTGGATAATGGTGCAAGAAGGATGCTTATACACCAGTCTTCGAACATCTTCCTTTATTTCCGGTGCGATTATCGTAATCCGTGCTTCCGGGGAATTGGAAAGCAAAGAATGGAGTTTTTCCAAACCAACATTGCCTGCGCCAACCAATAACACATTCAGTTGGTCCAATTTGAGAAACACAGGGTATAGCTGGTTTTTCAACTCCGCCGAAGTTCCTTTATCGATGACCTTATTTTCAGAATGACCGTCCATCCTTAACCATTTTTATATTGCTGCATGATTGATCCATTCCCTTGCATTTCTCGCCGCGTAAGAAATTATGATATCGGCGCCGCTTCTTTGAAGGGCCGTCCATACTTCCAGGTGAGCCGCTTCCCGATCCAGTAATTTTTTTTCGGCTAATGCTTCAATTGCCGCATATTCACCACTGACATGATAGGCGGCAACCGGTTTCAATGTTTGTTGCTTCAGGCGGGCGATCACATCGCTGTACAATGTGGCTGGCTTCACCATTAATATATCAGCCCCTTCCTTTTCGTCGCGCAATGCACTGGCTATCGCATCATTGACATTAAAAGGGGATACCTGGTAGGTTTTCCGGTTTTTTAAACCTTTGGCAGCCGGTGCAGAATGACAGGCATCCCGGAAGGGCCCATAGAACTGCGAACTGAATTTTGCTGCATAACTCATGATAGCAGTCTCTTCAAAACCCAATGCATTTAGCTTAGTTCTTATAGCTCCAATGCGGCCGTCCATCATATCGCTGGGAGCAATGCAATCAGCACCGGCATTGGCCAGCAACGAGGAATAATGACTAATTACGTCGACCGTTTTATTGTTCAGCAAGCGCGTATGATCCTCGTTTAAAATACCGCAATGCCCATGTGAAGTGTAGCTGCACAGGCAAACATCAGAGGCAATCCAAACATCCTCTCCAAACGACTCTTTTATCTTTTTCACCGTATTAACAGCAAATGAAAAGTCAAACTCTTTCTCTTCTTTCTTTGCAGGAACAGGAAATAAAAGAAATTTGGAGACGCCTGATCTTACGTCCTGTTCTATTCCGGACAGAACAGAATCAATCGTATCAACCTGCACACCATTCAGCCCGTTTACTTCCCTGGGTGAACGTATGGCTTCATCTACAAATAATGGCTGGATAAAACTTTTATGCGATAGTTTTACCGATGCCGTTAACTCCCGGATATGTGTATCCGCTCTCAGGCGACGCTGTGTGAGCGGGTGGAAATTTGTTTCCATTGTTGAAACGCTTTTATGTTGGGAAATATAACCGGCTCGATGCCCGCCAGCTTAAATTGCTGCGCCGTTTCTCCATAAGAGCAAACATGGGTCACATCTTGCCTTATGACGTCTTTATATTGCAAATACTGGCGGTAACTCGTCCAGAAAATAATGTCAGCCTCTCTTATCTGCTGTTCGGTGGCTGCCGAATATTTTTCTACAGTTGAATAAGTCCCATATGCTTTCCATCCTTTCGATCGCCATATTTCCGCAGCCTCATTATTCGTTATAACAGCAATGTCATTTTTGGAAATGTTGAGCAGTGGCATTTGCACAGCCTCTTCGAGGAACTCCAGGCCGAAAGCATCGGCGGAACCTTCTACCCAGGTACCGCTTTTAGCTAACTCAAGCCAGGTTTTGGTGCCTGCTGCCCAAACCCTTTTGGTTTTCAATTGATCGATCAACTCTTTTTTCTGAACGGCCTTATAATTGGCCACATAAACAACCGGTTCATCTATCGTCAACTCATCGTTGTTATATTCATAGTGAAAAAAGCTTCCCATATGGTCTGTCGTGCTAAACAGCTTATGTCCTTCTATCTTTAACTCGGGCAATCCGCCCCATTTTGTAAAAACTGTGCCTTCGCTATCTCTACCCGCCGCATAAAGTACTTCCTGGTTGCCATACCGGATAGTTGTAACCCCAAATCTTTGCAGGCACCCGATCCCGTACTGCCGGGCTGTTTTCTTTTCCTGAATACATGCATTCATCAATTCTTGATGATTGATGGCATCCAACACTTCAACAGCTTTTAAATTCAGTGAACTTGCTTCAGCTACAATGGCTCCCTGGCAGGGTGCGGGTACACACTCTATCAATGGGAGCAAGATGAGCTTTTTATTTTTCAACAGTTCACGGGTAGCCTGGCCATACTCCTGGCTGTTCAGTAAACGATTCAAACCGGCAGTCGCTAGAATGGTCCCATCATAGTCCCCACTGTCCAGTTTTCGTAACCTGGTATCTACGTTGCCGCGGATACTTTTTGTCACAATCGCGGATCGATTGTTTACCAGTGGCAAAGCTTTTTGTAAAAAACCGATAGCCATCTCCTCCCTTCGGGGTGAACACGTTCCAATAACAAGGGTCTCCCCTTTTTCAATTTTCCCTTTTGCCGATTGACTTAGTATAACAACATCCCTTGTGTCGTCGCGGTCCACGACCGCCATTTTGTTGGAGCCAAAGAAATGTTCACTGCTCATATCCTTTAAAGAATGCACGGCTATATCTGCTTCTCCGTTTTCAAGGGCATCAAAAATGTCACGGGTAAAAAAATCGTTTCCTTCTACAGTATGAAGAGGTACTTCGGTCAACGCATCTCCCC
>DASSFT010000285.1:0-6315 GCA_035694045.1 Chitinophagaceae bacterium | reverse complement strand
GCCTTCTAAACTAAACAGTTTCATGCGGCTCGACGGCGCTGAAGGAAAGTATTCGGAAAAATTAAACGAGCTAATGCAATATGACCTGGTCTGCATTGCTTATAAGGACGAACAGGCATACTACTATTCACAAAAGGAAATAAAGCCCGGAAATTATACGGCAATCAGCTTGACGATGATCGGGAAGGATGAACTAGACCAGCAATTGAATAGTTTCGGTGGTCAAAACCAACTGGCTGAGTTGAAGAAAGAGAAGGATTATTTCCTGTTCGAAATTGTGGATACCAAAAGACAGAAGCATAATATGGCATTGCAGGAATTGACGGAGAAGATCAGGCCGGTCATATTCAGCTGTTACGGATGGATGCTTTACGCTAAATAGGAATCCGAAACAGTTTGCCATTTATCCCTCTGATGATGCAGCTTGTCTAAAAATTTGGATCGCATTGGAAAATCGTCGTAACTTTTATGCAATAAAACCAATCGGTATGAAAAAAGCATTGATAGCACTTGTTCTGGCCGGAGGCATTGGCGCCATTGCGTATGCGAGCCTGAGTAATAATAGCAGGAACAAACAGGCGATTGAGAAAAAGACCGAAAAAAAAGAAAAGAAACACGAATGTAAAAGGACCTGTCTATTCAGCTAATTTTATGCAAACGGCTGAAATCCCGCCCCGTGCTGGTATGACCAGTAAGCGGCGGGATTTTAATTTGTTGCCACGGATACCTTTAGAGCTCTTTTTGCCACGGATACACGGATTAGTGGTTGAAAGGTTGAATGGTTTAAAGGTTTAAAGGTTTAATGGTTGAAAGGTTTAACGATGAGGTGTGCTACGGGTACACGGACATATTTTCCGCACGCTCTTATTGCCACGGTTAAGCCTTGAGATCTCTTTTTTGCCGTGGAAAATACTCCTACGGTTTACAGGGTGCCTATTGCCACGGTAACACGGAAACTACTTGATCCGTGTTCGGGTGGCTTGAAAACCTGGGTGTGCATCCTGGATTTCGGTATTAAATCCGTGTATCCGGGGCTTAAAAAACCCGGGAAATCGATACCGGGCCTGAATTGTATCACAATCCGTGCATCCGTGACTTAAAAGACATCGGTCAAAAAGGGCTATTTGTAACTAATTTCTTAGTTTAACAACTGTTTTTAGAATAGTTTTTCAGCCAATTTTTATAACTCCGTGATTGTCAAATCTGGGTTTTTTCGCATGCAAAAACCGTCAAAAACCGGCAAAAAAATAGATATTCTCAATTGTCCAAATCCCTAATTTTGGATAGCTACTTACCCCATTTTATTCTCCAGTTACTACTGCTTAGACCTTTTAAATTCCGATTGCAATTCCATATTTCCGGGTGTGATGAACCGGTGTTAGATAAGTAAATAAAAAATAAAAAGGGAGGGGTTATGTATACCTATGACTTGTTAGAAAACGGATGTTATTACCTGGTAAGAGAAAAGGACGACTCAGACATCACGCTGATCAAAGTAGCGGTGGAAACTGATCATTGCCTTTTTATCCAGCGCTTCGATGATCCTACAGAAACTGAATGGAAGCTTAAAAAAGATTCATTGCATGACATTATCGAATGTCTCAGCGATGAAGCCGTGAAAGCATGGGAAGAACACTACAAAAGTGAAAACGAGTACTACGAGGAAGAAGAGGACGACGAGGACTAATTAACACAACCCGTTCGTAAACTTTTAGTCGCAACGGTGATTGAAATGGTTTAATTTTAGATCATTCAATCACCTTTTTTATGCGAACAACTTTCTCCAGAGGAATTTTATTCTTTGCGCTGGTCTGCCTGTTGCCGGCCCTGGACTTTGCTCAACCTCCTCCTTCACAGGACGACAACGATCTGCCAAAAGATTATTTGCCTGCTTCATTTCATGCAGGCCGGCGAAATGCTCTCCGTCAAATAATGCCGGAGAATTCTGTAATGGTGATCTTCGCCTACCCTACCCGTAACTATTCCAACGATGTAAACTATCCCTATCATCCCAATCCCGATATGTATTACTTCAGCGGGTACAGGGAACCTAATTCGGTCTTACTGATATTTAAGAATGAACAACGGGATGAGTCAGGTAACAAGTACAAGGAACTTCTGTTTGTACAAAAGAGAAACCCGGAAGCAGAACAATGGAACGGAAAAAGGTTGGGACCAGAAGGAGCAAAAGCAAAGTTGGATATCACCGGTTCATTTAACGCCGAAGATTTTAAAGATTTCCCGGTCGATTTTTCCAGGTTTGACAAAATACTTTTCAATCCTTTCCCGGCAGACATAAGCAACTCCACCAGTAATAGCTCCGATCTCCCCGGTCTCATTCGCCAGTTCAGGCAAAAAGCCGCTATCCCGGAAAATTATTCAAACGATATACGTTTTGATAACAATGGCTACTTTGAACTTACGGGACGGCTGCGTGAAATAAAAACCCCGGAAGAAATGGGATTGATCCGGAAGGCGGTTGAGATCTCCTGCCTCGCGCAAAACGAAGTGATGAAAGCCGTTCGACCCGACATGTCTGAAATGGAGATCCAGGGTTTGCATGAATATGTACATAAGAAATACGGAGCAGAGGCAGTTGGATATGGTTCCATCGTCGGCTCGGGGGAGAACGGGTGTATACTGCATTATATTGAAAACTCAAAGACAAGGATCGGGAATTCGCTATTGCTGATGGATGTAGGCGCGGAATATCATGGTTATACCGCGGATGTCACCCGCACTGTTCCGGCTAGCGGGAAATTTTCAGCAGAAGAAAAGAAAATTTATCAACTGGTCTATGACGCCCAGGAAGCCGCTTTTAAACTTTTAAAAGAAGGTGCCAAATGGAGTGATGCAAATGCCGTTGCCAGGGAAGTAATAGCCGATGGACTGATCAACCTGGGTATCATAACGGATAAAAAAGATGTGGGCAAATTTTATCCTCATGGTCTCTCCCACCATATCGGTTTGGATGTGCACGACCGTCGCTTTTCCAATACACTCAAAAAGGATATGGTGATCACTATCGAACCCGGTATCTATATCCCTGAAGGTAGCAATTGCGACAAAAAATGGTGGGGTATCGCCGTTCGCATCGAAGACGATGCGCTGATCACCGAAACCGGTTATGAGCTGCTATCATCGTTTGCACCGCGAAAAATAGAAGATATTGAAAAAATGATCGCGCAGAAAAGTGCGGTGGACGATTTTAAATTACCTCCATTAAAATCGGCGCAAAAGAAAGCGTTCTGATAAAAATCGGGCGCATCTCCGTTTGAAATTATCTCACGGCCCGAAATTGAAAAATTGTTACGGATACACGGATTGGTGGTTTAAAGGTTGAAGGGTTTAATGGTTGAAAGGTTTAAAGATGAAGAGTTGCCATGGAAACAGGAATTACTTCATTTTTTTCCGTGAATCCGTGGCAAATCGTCCCACCTTTTGGCGGGATAACGAATCTGCTGCTATGCTTTATTATCGTCGTTGCGTCATCGCGTCGCCGCGAGAAAACAAAAAGGACACTACTCAGAAATTCTCAATAAAAAAAGAGCTGCGATGATTGCAGCTCTTTTCAATTCTTTATCAGTTTCGAAAACTTAATAAACTACATATCTCCTCACTTCCATGCTTCCACCGAGAGCGCCCGTGTCGTCGATGTATTCTTCTTTTATCAGTCCAACATTTTTTGAAAAATAATCCCGGTAAAAGCCGATGATATCATCAAGCGATTGGAATCCCGCTCCCAGGTCAGCCTCATAATGTTCTTCCACAATGATGGTATTGGGGAAATTAAGCGTTCCTGTTGAAGAAGTAATGGCCACATTGGCATTGGCATTTGTAAGTATAAATTTGATCCGGATAGGCAACGGTGTGCCCTGGACCGCATTGGTAAACGTCGCGCTGGTCCAGGTGCCGCCCGTGGCGACATTATCTTTTAAGAATATAAACTCAACCCGTTGGGTATTGTCCACCCCAAGATAAGTTTCAAGATTTACGTAGTGATAATAGTCGTTGCCAGCCTTTCTCCAATATCCCGAAGTGTCGAATCCTGTTCCACTATTGGCCATGAAAATGTTGTATTGATTACCCAAAGCAGTATGCATTGAGGCAATCACTTTTATAATAACGGAGTCCGTTGGGTCATCATCAAATTCATAGCTCCAGTTGCTGTTAGTCGTTCTCGGGAAATAATCACTGAAGCTGGCAGGAGCACCCACACGTACCACAAAGCTGCAGGGCGTTGCCCCGGCATTGATTGCAATGTAGATTGTTCCCGATGCATTGGGTGTGCCTGTACCGGTAAGGGTCAAAGTTTGCGTACCAGCTGCCCAGGTGCCAGCGGCGCTGCTGAATGTCATACCGTTTGTAGCTGTTGTTGTAATTGCGGGGTAAGTGCCAGCCGTAGTGACATTCACACTAAGTGCAATGGTATTGGTTCCCGTGAGAGCGGTATTTTGAGTATAGGTTCCATTGATCTGCGCCGAACTGCAATCGATGGTAAAAACAGCGGGACCACCACCGGCTGGGTTTACGTTGATTGTAAAATTACAGGCAGCAGTAGGAATCGCTATATTAAATGCGCCCTGAGCAGTTGGCGTACCTGTTCCGGTTAATACAATTGTCTGGTTGCCCGTACCGGCGAAGCTTGCTCCCACTGCTGAAGAGAAAGTCATTCCATTGACAGCTGTAGTTGTCATTGAATATGTTCCTGCGGTCGTAACATTCACACTGATTGTAACAGTATTTGCAGCAGTAAGCGCTACCCCCTGTGTATAGGTTCCGGCGATCGTAGCAGGAGTTGCACAGTTTACCGTAAATACTCCGGCGCCACCGCCGGCGGGGTTTACAGGTACAGTAACATTACAGGAAGCAGTTCCTCCAGTTATTGGTACAACATTGGCTCCCGGGGTAGTTGGTGTACCGGTGCCGGTCAAAGTCACTGGCTGCCCTGCTCCCGCTGCCGCAAAAGATGCACCGGCTGCGCTGCTGAATGTCATTCCATTGATAGTGCCGGAGATACTATAAGTTCCAGCGCTCACAACGTCAACTGCAATAACAATCGTATTTGTAGTTGTCAATGCCGTATTCTGTGTATAGGTTCCATTGACGGCAGGTGAAGTACAATTGAATGTATAAGTTGCTGTACCTCCCGCAGGTGCTACATTTATGGTAAACCCGCAGTTGGAGCTGCCCACGGAAACAGGGATATTCGTCGGCCCGGCCGTAGTCGGCTTTCCCGTTCCGGTTAGTACAATAGTCTGTGCTCCCACTGCCAGTACTCCCGAACCCGAGAATACCATATTGTTTGACTGTGTTGTGAAAATCGTATAAGCCCCGGCAACAGTCACTGTAACATGCAGCGTAACTGTATTGCTCGAATTCAGGTCCACGCCCGCGGTATATGTGCCGGCTATATTCGGCGTTGTACAGTTATTTGGGGAACCATCCAGTGTGAAAACAGCCAATGCTCCTACTACTGTTACAGAAACCGTACAATTCGAAATGCCGTAGTTGACAACAAAATTGCTGATGCCAACCGCAGCCGGTGTTCCGACTCCTTTCAGTCGCACTGTATTTAAACCTGTAGTTGTGAACACACCGGAAGCCCGGAAGTGAATACCATTTACCGTATCTGTGTATATCGTATAATTCCCTGCCTGGGTAACATCCACTGTCACATCGATATAGTTGCTGGTGGCTACCAGGGCTGTCCCGACCACGTAAGCTCCTGAAACGGTTTTAGGGAAACAATCTCCTGTTCCATCGTCCTGTAAGGTGCCTTGAGAGGGCCCCATCCCGTTTTCGAGGCTATGTTCTCTCTGACAGGCATTCATAAGCACGAGACTCGAAATAAGAACCAGGACTAAATACCGTTTTTTCATACAAGCGGAATTAAGATGAGGATTAAAAATAAGATTATTTTAGTAACCAGAATGCTGCTCCACAGGCAAATAATGACAAAATATCATTGAAACGAATTATTTTACTTCTTTATTGGATAACTCATGATGACATTTTTAAACCGAACACCCCTGCTCGTTTTTTTCCTGTTTATTTTTTTGATCCGTCCCTGTTTAGGTTTGGCGCAAAACCCGTCTGTCGTGATGCTTACTTCCGGTACCAAAACAAGCCTGCGCGGTTTATCCGTGGTGAATGATAACGTAATCTGGGTAAGTGGCAGCAAAGGAATGGTCGGTAAAAGCCTTAATTCCGGCAAAAACTGGAACTGGATGACGGTAAAGGGCTTTGAGCAGAAGGAGTTCCGTGATATCGAAGCATTTGATGCAAATACGGCCATTATCATGGCTATTGATT
>DASSFT010000284.1:0-2838 GCA_035694045.1 Chitinophagaceae bacterium | reverse complement strand
TGGCGGGGTATTTCCCTGTCCACGTTAGGTGTACTATTGACAGCGCTGGTCATCGGGGTTTTTGTTTACCTGGTTTCCGGTTTTAGTTTGCTTGAAGGTCTTTTACTGGGGGCTATTGTTTCCGCCACTGATGCGGCGGCTGTATTTTCTATTCTTCGTGCAAGGAATATCGCGCTCAAAGGCAGTCTCCGTCATTTGCTCGAGTTGGAAAGCGGCAGCAATGACCCCATGGCTTACATTCTTACAATAAGCCTCACCTACCTGTTGACACATGGCGATGCTTCTATCCCGCTGCTTATTTTCCAGTTCGTCAAACAAATGGTGATTGGTGCAATTGCCGGTTATGCGATTGGCAAAGGAATGGTCTTTATCATCAATAAAATAAAACTCGAAACCGAGGGTATCTATCCTGTACTCATCATGGCGATGATTCTTTTTACGTACTCTTCGGTGCATACGATCGGTGGCAATGGGTTTCTTGCCGTTTACCTTTCGGCGATTGTACTCGGCAGCAATAATTTTATTCATAAAAAAAGTATCATCCGGTTCTATGATGGCCAGGCCTGGCTAATGCAGATCGTCATGTTCCTGACAATGGGCCTGTTGGTATTTCCTTCCCGGATCTGGCCGATCATTGACACAGGTCTGCTTGTGTCGGCAGTACTCATCTTCGTGGCGAGACCTATTGCAGTATTCGTCAGTCTTAGTTTTTTTAAAATGAGAATTAGGGATAAACTATTTATTTCATGGGTGGGTTTACGTGGTGCGGTACCCATGGTCTTTGCCACCTATCCCATGATCGCTGGTGTTCCCAAGGCCGATATCATTTTTCCTTTGGTTTTCTTTATATGCGTGACGTCTGTGTTGTTACAGGGATCAACCCTGCTCCTGGTAGCCGACTGGCTAAAAGTGACGGTACCCCAAAAAGCAAAAAAGATAAGCGCATTGGACATGGAACTATATGATACAGTCAGCTCGGAGCTGGTAGAGGCTATTTTACCCGGCGATAGCAGGGCTGTTGGAAAAGCGATCGTCAACATAAGATTGCCTAAACAGGCCCTGATCGTTCTAATAGTAAGGGATGGTAAATACATACAGCCAAGCGGATCAACTGTACTCGAAGAAGGTGATAAACTGTTATTGCTCGCCAACAATAAAGATATACTGAACGAGATGTATAGAACGCTTGGGGTTTAGGAGTTCAGAGCGTGGAAACAGGGCGACGTGCGGTGCTGCATTCCTCTTTCTCGCTCTCTTTCTCATTTCTTCCCAGTCATAGGACTTCTAGAACTCATTGCTTACATTTGACGCAAAATACCTTACAATGGATCTGAACATGATATCACTTATCGTTGCTACTGTGGCTTTGTTGATAGCGCTGGGAACGTTTTATTTCTGGAACTCCGAAAGAAGAAAACCCAAAAAGGATGATTCGGGATTTACTGCAAGGCCCCTGCAATTGCAAGCCTATGAACGATTGGTGATGCTGGCAGAACGGATAGCCTTACCCAACCTGATAAGCCGGGTAAACCAGGGAGGGATGACTGCCAGGGAAATGCAGATACTGCTGCTTGAATCCATTAAGCAGGAATATGAATACAATGCCACCCAGCAAATTTATGTAAGTCCCGTAGCCTGGGAAGCTATTAAGAACCTGAAGGACCAAAACATGCTTATCATCAACCAGGTGGCTTCAGCATTGCCCCCCGACGGAAAAGGGATCGATCTTAACCGCCAGTTGCTTGATTTTGTCATGACACAGAAAAAAGGAGTCCTGCATACAATCGTCCTTGAAGCATTGAATTTTGAAGCAAAGAAACTGATGAAGTAGTCACCTGCTAGTGGTTACCATTACCTGATTACTTTATCCAATAACAATTATGCCTGAGCAAAAGCGATATACCGACTACGGTATCGAAATTAAACCGGTTTATGATAAAGATTCAGCTGCAACAGGTAACGAGCTACCCGGAGAGTTCCCGTTTACCCGGGGGATCCAGCCAGATATGTACCGCGGCAAACTATGGACCATGCGGCAATATGCTGGCTTTTCTACCGCAGAAGAAAGCAATAAGCGCTATCATTACCTGTTGTCACAGGGTGTGAATGGGTTGAGTGTTGCATTTGATCTTCCCACGCAAATCGGCTACGACAGCGATCACCCCATGGCTGATGGTGAAGTGGGAAAGGTAGGTGTGGCCATTGACAGCATTGAAGACATGGAAATCCTGTTCAAAGGGATCAGGCTTGAAGATGTGTCTACATCGATGACCATTAATGCCACCGGTTTTATCTTACTGGCATTGTATGTGGCCGTTGCAAAAAAACAAAATGCGGACCTGAAAAAGATCACAGGAACGATCCAAAACGATATCTTAAAAGAATATGCAGCGAGAGGAACCTATATCTATCCTCCCAAGTCCTCGATGCGCATCATCACTGATATATTCGAATGGTGCAGCCATGAATTACCGAAATGGAATACCATCTCTATTTCGGGTTATCATATCCGCGAAGCAGGAAGCACGGCGGTGCAGGAAATCGCTTTCACCCTGAGTAACGGTAAGGCCTACGTCAAAGCAGCGATGGAAAAAGGTTTGGATATAAATGTGTTTGGCAAGCGGCTTTCTTTTTTCTTCAATGCACACAATAATTTATTTGAAGAAGTAGCCAAATTCAGGGCAGCTCGACGGATGTGGGCAAAGATGATGAAGGAGCTCGGCGCCACTGACTCAAAAGCGATGATGCTTCGTTTTCATACGCAAACCGGGGGCAGTACGCTGACAGCGCAACAACCATTGAACAATATACCGAGAGTAACCATTCAAACACTGGCAG
>DASSFT010000283.1:0-3682 GCA_035694045.1 Chitinophagaceae bacterium | reverse complement strand
GGAAAAAGACCGACAGGTTTTTATATCCCACGTTTTGCAAATATTGGCTCCGATAAACGGGATTTTTTAAGAGGATACGGCTACCAGGGATCCGCCAGCCGTACCGGCTGGAACCGCGAGATTGCTGAATTAAATATCGGTAAGGATTTTAAAGACCAACTCTGTGAACCAGGTGAATGGAGGATCGGTGCAACCGGGTTTGGTGAATTGCTTCCTTATCATGACAACAGGATCTATTTAGATAAAAATAAAAAGGACAAATGGGGATTGCCGGTACTTGCCATGGAGGCGGAGTTGAAAGAAAATGAGATAAAGATGAGAAAAGATATTGTGGCAGATCTGATTGCCATGTTTGAAGCTGTAGGCGCGAAGAATGTGCGTCCCTGGGAAACCTACTACAGCATTGGCCAGGGCATTCATGAAATGGGCACGGCAAGAATGGGAAAAGATCCCAAAACATCTGTGCTAAACAAATGGAACCAGGTATGGGATGCACCCAATGTGTTTGTAACAGATGGTGCTTTTATGACATCATCCGCCTGCCAGAACCCTTCATTGACTTATATGGCGTTCACGGCGAGGGCGGCTGATTATGCGGTGAGAGAATTTAAATAAATATTTATAACCCCTAAATCCCCTTGATGGACAGAAGAGAACTTTTAAAAATGATCGCCCTGGTAACAGGCAGCGCAGTGATCGGCGGTGAGTTCTTTTTAAGCGGCTGTACTTCCGGGGCAAAAACAGAAGCAGGTTTTACGCCAGCCAACATCTCCCTGCTTGATGAAATTGGGGAAACAATCCTCCCAGCTACTTCTACCCCCGGCGCTAAAGCCGCACAGGTGGGCGAATTCATGAAGCAATTCGTTACCGATTGCTACTCCCAGGCAGCACAGAATTCGTTCATGAAGGGCATCACACAATTACAGGAAACCTGCAAAAAGAAATACGGGAAATCTTTCTTGGATAGTTCAGCCGAAGAGCGGACCGCATTGCTGAATGATCTCGAGAAAGAAGCTAAAGAGTATAATAAAGCCCAGGCGGAAAAAGAGATGCCCGCCTATGAAGAATTGAAAAAGAAAAATAAATCTGACCTGTTTGTTGCCGCACCTCAGCACTACTATACAATGATCAAACAATTGACATTATTGGGATTCTTTACGTCTAAACCGGGGACGACGCAAGCGATGCGTCACGTGTCAGTCCCGGGAAAGTATGATGGGGCCTTGCCATATAAAAAAGGAGATAAGGCTTATTCATAATTTAAGAATCCAAAGAGGCTTCCGTTTTATACGGAACTGGTATTTTCAATAAAAAAGTAACTATTAATCTGAAATAAGACTATGAACTACGATCGCAGAAAATTCTTGAAGCAAACAGCAGGATTGTCCTCCGGGATTGCCTTTGCATCAGTGGCCGGCAATGTATTTTTAGAAGAACTGCTTGCCGAAGAAAAGAAAAAAGTAAAAAACTTTGGCCTGCAGCTTTGGTCGGTTCGGGACGATATGGCCAAGGACCCAAAAGGTACGCTGAAACAAATCGCTTCTTTTGGCTATAAACAGATCGAAAGCTTTGAGGGAAGCAAGGGCATGTTCTGGGGTATGACCAACACGGAATTTAAAAGTTATATGGATGAATTGGGAATGACGATTATTTCTTCGCATTGCGATATCGGTAAAGACTTCGAAAGAAAAGCCAGCGAAGCCTCCGCCATTGGAATGAAATACCTCATTTGCCCGTATAAAGGCCCTCAAAAATCAATTGATGATTTCAAAAAGTTCGCCGATGAATTCAATAAGAAAGGTGAGATATGCAAAAAGAACGGTTTGCGTTTCGCCTATCATAACCACGATTATTCATTTAAAGAAATAGACGGCCAGGTGCCACAGGATGTGATGATGCAGAACACCGATCCAACCATGGTGGACTATGAAATGGACATCTACTGGGTCGTTACAGCAGGACAAGACCCGCAGGCCTGGATCAAAAAATATCCTTTCCGTTTCAGAGCCTGTCATATCAAGGACCGCATTAAAGGATCTACCGAGCACGATGCTTCCTGTGTGCTGGGTACGGGTAGCATTAATTTTTCCAAGATCCTGAAGACAGCAAAATCGTACGGCATGGAATATTATATCGTAGAGCATGAGCGCTGGGACAACACAACCCCCCTAAAAGCTGCCGAAGACGATGCCTCCTACATGAAAAAGCTCAAGATCTAGTGTTACGTTAATTGCAAATTGTCGTATTTCAAGTGAGTGGTGAGTGGTCAGTCGTGAGTGATGGCTTCGCTGTCAGGAAACCCGTTACCATTCACCACTGACAGCTCATACCAACAGGAGTTTTAAACAAAAACCGGTTCTGGGCTCAGGTGCCCGCTTGTTTTTTCGCGGTCACTACCATTTATCCGATAAAATAAGAATATACATTTGCAGGTATTGATCACAATGGCCTGGCCTTTATTTATATTCACAAGGCGATATGACAAAATCCTTTTGCACGATAATAACAGCTGATCATTATCCCAGGGCCCTTGCTCTTTATAAATCCATCATACAATTTGATCCGGGGATTTTATTACATGTATTGATAGCCGACAACAACTCTCTCCCGAACGATGTGACCCCACCTGCAGGCATGAAAATAATGACCGTGAGTCAGCTCAACGGCTATTCACTGACCGAAAGCCTTTACAGGAAATATGCGCACATTGAAATGGATTTTTTCCGGTGGTCATTGAAGCCGGTTTTTATTTCTTACCTGCTCGAAAATGGATTTGAAAAGCTACTGTATACGGACTGTGACATGTTTTTCTTTAATGATTATAGTTTTCTTTTTTCCGACCTCGATACTTCGTCCGTTCTGCTAACTCCGCACTGGCGGAATTCAAACCCCCTCACCGACAGGGACAGTTTCGTGGCTCTTTTTTCCGATGGAATTTTTACCGCGGGATTTATTGGAGCAAATAAGAACGGGCTACCAGCTATGAAATGGTGGGCAGAAGCCTGTCATTTTTTGATGGACGCTCACCCTGAACTTGGGATCAATGATGATCAGCGGTATCTCGATATTTTTCCCGTTTATTTTGAAGGAACAAAGATCATTCGTCACCGCGGCTGCACAATAGGTGCCTGGCATTATGAAGAGTGCAAAAGGGAACTGGTGAATGGCCAGGTTTTAATCAACGGCGAATATCCTGTTATCTTCATTCATTTTGAGGATATGCTGGCTTCGCAGATCCTAAAGGGTCATGATAAACTATTACTTCCCTACCTAAACGAATACAAGCGGGTCTTTGAAGAAAGCGGCTACAGGCTTGGTGATTTTATCAAAAGCGTCGACACCTACGCCAGACCGGGTGCTTTAAAAAAAATCAAATGGACACTACGCCCAAGAACCCGCATTAAAAACTTCCTGTATAAACTGGCTTCACGCCTGTAGAAATAATCCCGATCCTGACCGGCAAAATGATTTATTTTCATACGCGATAAATGCAGCCATCTTTACTGGAAATATTGAGATGCCCGGTTACCCGGTCACCCCTGGAGTTACAAAAGATTTCCTGTTTCCCGGGCAGCAATGAGATAGCGGAGGGCATTTTGTTCGCAAAT
This sequence comes from Chitinophagaceae bacterium, assembly GCA_035694045.1. Classification (GTDB taxonomy): domain Bacteria; phylum Bacteroidota; class Bacteroidia; order Chitinophagales; family Chitinophagaceae; genus VBAT01. The sequence goes on along the minus strand of DASSFT010000283.1, from coordinate 74 downwards.
GAAGACTGGTTTTATCCTGTAATTAAAGGCATTCCCCGTCTCACGGTGGAAGCTTTCCTGGATTATACCGAATT
>DASSFT010000282.1:0-3890 GCA_035694045.1 Chitinophagaceae bacterium | reverse complement strand
CAAAAACTGCATGCCGGATTCATTGGTGTAGCTATCGTTCAGTTCTTTTTCAGTGGGCTTGCAACATGGGCTTTATTTCGTTTCGCAGCTTCGGTCAGCAACAAGACTACGGCATTATTTACCGGACTGTTGTTAGTATTTACTATTCCTCTACAAACAGTTAATTGTTCACTCCAGACAGAATCCTTGTTTTTTAGCTTCACCATCTTGTTCAGTTGCCACCTTCTGCGATTGCAGCAGTTAACATGGAAGCGGTTTGTGATGATTTTCCTGTTCCTGGTCGTTATTTGCTTTACACGACCCACAGGCCTTCTTTGGGTACCCTGCACATTTCTTTACTTATTCTTTCGCTTCTTCAAAACCCTACCGGTTCTTTTTAAGATATGCATTACCGCTGTGGCCAGTGCAGGCTTTCTCTTCTTTTTGAATTTGGCGCTGGGTAGTGGCGGCGAACTGGATTTTATGTTGCCTTTCCGCGACGAGAACATCATTTGCGGAGTCCCTACCCGCTCCTACCCGGCAGAAATAAAAACTTCATCTGATCCCAATTCGATTTTTGGACTTATTTATTATGTAACCCACAATTTTGACCAATTCACTCGCCTGGCCTGGTTACGGTCAAAAGCTTTTTTAGGACTAACGAGATCTTATTACAGCAGCGGCCACAACATTTATCTCATTCTTTACTTCTATCCTGTTTACTTTCTCGCTCTTTTCAGCATCCGCCGTTGGTTTAAAACAAATATTCATTTGCTTTTTTATTGCTTCTCACTGTTTTTCTTGACGTGCTTGACTGTTATCCTGACCTGTGACGACTGGCACAACCGTTTCTTTCTTAGTATTGTTCCTTACATTTATATTTTAGCAATACCCTCTATAAAGAATATTGTCAATAAAGCAGGTAATACTGCAGGCAGGAAAAATGCCCGGCAAGCGATATAGGACCCGGAAAATACGGGTGAAAAAAATGCTGAAACAAATATGAAGAACGGCACCGGCAACATAAGAAGATGGCCTTTTTATATTTTACTCTTTCCTGTCTTTTTCATACTTCATGGCTATGCGGACAATTTCCGTTTTGTTTCAACCGGAAGCGTCCTGTTGCTTTGCCTTGGTTACATGTCTGCGGCTATTCTCATTACCGTATTGTTTTATTTCCTGTATAAAGATCTTTCGAAAGCAGCGTTACTGGCATTCTTTATACTGGCCTTTGATTTTTTCTTTGGAAGCCTGCTCGACTTCCTGAGGGAAGTATTTCCCACCAGCTTTATTGTCAGATACAGCTTCCTGGTTCCCGCTTTCCTGGTCCTCTTCGTAATTTTATTCTTTATCATAAAAAAAAGAAAAGCCTTATACAGGGTAAATTACTACCTGAACACACTATTGGTCCTGTTGATTGTTATCGATGTGGCAATACTGATCACCCGGCTGATGGGTAATAGTAACCGGCCCGGAGCTGTCGATAAAGAAATGACTGCCTGCGACAGATGTTCCAAACCCGATGTCTATGTGATCGTACTGGATGAATATGCAGGCCAGCAGGAAACAAAAGATATACTGGCTTATAGCAATCAACCCTTCCTGGATAGCCTGGGCGCAAGAGGATTTAAAACGATTGACAACAGCCAAAGCAACTATAGCTATACCGCCTATTCCACCGCTTCTTTCCTGAATATGGAATACCTCGATCCCGATAAAAGCAAAAGTGTAAAAAAAGGAGGTTATAAATATGCTATCAACAAAATTGAAAACAACCGGTTCGTCAACTTCTTTCATTCCCTGGGCTACCGTTTCTTTAACTGCTCTCCCTTTACCATCGCCGGGCAATCTACCCGTATAGAAGGTTCCTTTGTACCTACCAATACGAAACTCATCACAGTTGGTACTTTTTTAAACCGTTTTGAAAAAGATGTGATGTTGAGTGCTGCAGAAAAATTCAATATGGAATGGTATTTAAAAAGGGTCATGTACGTCACCCTGAACGGCAACAATGAGCTGCTTGCCCTCACAAAAAAAACGGCCGATACCGGGGGCGACCCGAAACTGGTTTATACGCATTTGCTGATGCCACATTATCCTTATTACTATAATGAGGCGGGACAGTTGCGATCATTTGAAGCGTTGCGGAAGAGTTCATTGGACAACAACGAAGACTATCTCGCCTATCTTAAATACACCAACGGCCAGGTAATACAACTGGTGGATTACCTGCTCTCCCACTCAGCCAGGCCCCCGGTTATTGTACTGGCAAGCGATCACGGTTACAGGCAGTATAAGAACCAGGCTGACCAGAATTATTTTTTTACGAACTTATTATCGGTCCACCTGCCTGGAGGGAATTACAATTTATATACCGACAGCACCGATAATGTAAATTTCTTACGCCTTTTATTAAACAGCCAGTTTGGACAAAAACTTCCTTTACTGGAGCACAAAACATTTATGATCGATTTCTAAGGGCGGTAAAAGAAAAAGCCGCCCCGGGGGCAGCCTTTCTTTTTTTTATTGTACAGTCTTTATTATCGCATCAGGTACATCTTTCCATATCCTTTATTAAAGTATTTGTCTGTATCATCTTCGTTGGCCTTGTATTTATCCAGCGATTTTCCATTGAGGTTGGTGATGACACGATAGAGATAGACGCCATTGGCCAGTTTCTGCCCGTATTGATCGGTGCCATCCCATTTGAACTCGGTAATGTTTCTTCCGATGCGTAAAGTTCCAAGTTCGCTTTTGGTGATCTCCCTTACAATCTTGCCGGTGATCGTCAAAATCTGGATCCGGATGTTCTGCGGCACCTCGCTTCCAGTAATCGTAAAGACAAATGCCGTTGATGTCGTGAACGGATTGGGGTAGTTGAGCATATTGGAGATCATCGGCTTATTGATCACCTGGAAGCCCACCCTGTATTCGAGGTTACCGGCCGAGTTTTCGCTGCGGTCCTTACCGGATATGATCAGTTCATAGTCACCATCTTTCAGGAAATAAGGCTTAAAGTTTATCGTTGCCGTATTATCAGAAACAGGAGGTGCACCCGGTGGGTTGAATTGCAGCGTATCATTATTGAAATAGAACCTGCGAAGAGTACCATCAGGATACTTCACATGTAATTGAAGAAGGCTGGTGTCATTCAACACCATCCATTTTGCTTCGTCCTTCAACTTTACAACAATGGCAGGTCGTGACGAAACGATATCGTGGTTAAGGATATGAATTCCATCGAACGTCACATCCAGTAACGGATGCAGACTATCTGGTTTGACGTAGAGATCGCGGAACGCAAAGTTGTTGAACAGGTATTGTTCCGGCTGATCGTTATCAGGGTTAAAGTTCACAAACACTGTATTGTGGCCTGAAATCAACTTTGTATCTATCGGGACATAAAGATGAGCTGTATCCCCAGGCACCAGTTTCTTCAACCGGTACGAACTATCGTGTTTAACATTGTCCTTATCCGTGATGGAGAACTTGACCAATACACTGTCAAAATCAACTTTGCTGATATTCTTAAATGCCACCCCAAAATAGGCTGGCTCTCCTACTTCTGTTTGGTCTTTTGACGTAAAATACAAGTTTGGAGCAATAGCGCCTTCCGGAACCGGTATATACGTCAGTCGCCAGTATCGCAGCTGGTATGGCGTCAGGTGAACAGAGTCCTGGTCTTTCATCTTTAACTTGACATAAGGATAGACATGCGCATCTATGGAAGATATATCTACATCCTGTTGTGAAGGATCGAGGTCAGGGATCAGGAGCGTTTCTACGCCAGTATTGCTCACCCCATACACATTCACCTTCGGAAGATCACCTCCAGTAGCATCTATCGAGTTACCTCGCCAATGTAACTGCTTCCAGCCTTTGGCTGGCCCGAATGCGGGTGAACTGACATA
>DASSFT010000281.1:0-5284 GCA_035694045.1 Chitinophagaceae bacterium | reverse complement strand
CAAACCGGCTGCCGCGAATAAAGCATTACCACCTGAATCAGGTACTTTCTCCCCATTCATTTTATTGGATTGAAGGTTTTCATATAACAGGCCGGCATTGGGATTAAAAACGGTGTGGCCGACATTTAAAGAACGATAGGCAAAAGCAGAGCCACTGAAACGGTCACCGAACTTGTAGCCATCGGCCTTGCGGTTTATTTTATAATTCGCATTGCTGGTTATGCCCCAGTTTTTGACATGAATACCGTACATGGCATTCAATAAATAGTCTAAACTTCCACTACCTGCCTGGTTGCTTGCGGTAGGGATAATATCGTTTGGATCAGGGGAAAATTTGCCGGTTGGCACCTTTACACCCGCACCGATCCATAACTGCTGGTTGATGCCGTTGCCTGCTTTATCTGTGGACTGCCGGTTGAGCAGGTCATAATTTACGATCAGAGTAATGTCACCGATTCCACTGCTTGTTGCAACACCGTCATCCGAGTGTTGACGGTTGATATTGTAAGGAATAAAACCAAGCACCTGCCATCTGCGCCCAAAGTTCCATCCTCCCCAAAGTTCAACGGTTTGGTAAAAATCCTTGCTGAACTGCCCGGGGTCATCAGCTACAACGCTTTGGAAACTCCTGAATGTGTAACGTGAACCAACAAAGTATTTATGGAAAAAAGGAAAAGGGCCAATAAAATAACCGCCTGTACTACAACCACAAATATCGCATCCATAACCAACGCTAACAGAGAAGAACAGGACGCCGGCCAGTAGAAATTTCTTCATTGAGCAGATTTAGGTTTCAAATAATAACGTATCCCGGGTTTTCATCGTTGCCTATTCTAAAAGTTTGCTCCCGGGTGGCAGCAGGAGAGGGAAACGATTTCATGGGTGACGATCAACAAACCCCCCGCAAAGATAAGAGATGCCAAAACGAAAAGCACCCATTGTTGGATGCTTTTTGTCTTTGCTGATATTGATAGTTGGGTTATTTGATTTTCAAGACCGGCTTTAATTTGTATTCGCCAGTTCCCGTTTGTAAAATGGAAAGAGCAGCGTCAAAATCAATCACCAGCGAGTCCAGGGTCGCGTTCAGCTGTTTATTCAGTTTTATTTTCAAACCCGATTCGCTACCGCTGGGAATAGTCAGAGGGTACAGGACACTGTCAATCTTAATACTATTGTCGTTTCCCAGCACAAACCTCACTTCTTTTAACCTGTTAGTTGGCACTGTGCCCTGGGCGAGAACAGTATCGATGCCATTTTGAAGATCAAGTAAATTATAAATGCCGGCGTGGGTGCCAAGACTCATCCAACCGGTTGAATCATCCCGGAAATTCACTCTTACCTCGCGGATATCGACATTTACTTCGGACGCATTGAAGGGGTTATCTGTTAGATGAATTTTTAATTCAGTCGTTCCCGTATTTTCTTTTTGACAACCTGCAAAAGTTATTGCGATTGCCATAAGCCATAAGAAACGAACAGTTAGGATTTGCATAGTTGTGTTTGGCCGCAAAACAGAAAAAATCATGCCGTTCGTACCCGGCGCGGGGTCTGTAAGCACAAAAAAGAAGATTCTACCCGAGGTTTTACGAACGATAAGCGGGATTAAACCCAACTAATTAGTATTTGATGAAGGTTTTACAGATAAGTTATCTAGAGTTATGTTCGGCTGCGACAAGCTCAGCTTTAAGTGCTCAGGTTCTAAAACTGCTAAGCCCGATGATATCGTTTGTATCCGAGTTGAATGCAACTTCAACAAAGAAATCATATACCTTATATAGCAGGTAATAATGCCGATCATGGGTTATATGTTCCTGCAAATCGCCTTTATCCCATGTCAGGGCCAGCTGATCTTTTAGATCCAGTCTATTAAATTCCGGGAGAGTCATGCCTTTAACGTTGCCAGTCAAAAATACGTGTAAACACTTATCAAACTTCAGGCCATCATTAGAATATTATTATCTATATGTTCTGAGTTCTGGCAACAAAAAAGGCCCTCACATGATGAAGACCTTTTTAATGAGTGACATTCCCGTTTACTGTACCACTAACTTACTGGTAACAGAAACATTAGCGGGCTCATTGACAACTTTTATTAAATAGCTTCCTTTGGCTACATCAGGAAGATTAATGTTTTCGATCTGCATCTTGCTGCTGACAACAACATCCTGCGAACGGATCAGTTTTCCTGAAAGATCCAGCACCTGCACCTGGTATTTTCCTGCCGGTATATCATTGAAAGAAACCTTTACATTGCCAGTGGTCGTAGGGTTGGGGAACACGGAGATACTGTTTTCAGCGAGTATTTGAGGTTTCCGGGTCTTTGCATTTTCTTCAGTGGTCACCTGTTTTTGTTCTTCCGTATTATTTACCACTTCTTCTTCTTTTTTCTCCTTCTTCTTTTTTTCAAAAGCAAGATTACCATTTGCAAGGTCTGATGCATTGAACACATTACCTTCTTCTGAAACCTGTTCAGCCTGCATGGTATTCAGGTCAAACCTGTAATATCCGACAGTTGATTCCGAACTTGCCACTATCACTTTGCTTCCTTCTTCCACCATGGCGCCGTTGGTGCTGAAACCTCTTGGCAAACCTTTTATTGTGCCCATATGTGTTGCAACTTTCGTTTCAACCGGGAACTTGAAGACATTCCGATTGGCAGTGACCAGGTATAAATTATTATTGACATCGGCAATCATGTCACCACCGTAGCCACCGGGATTATGAACAGAGAAATTTCCGTTCGCAGCATCATCGCTCAAAGCGCCAAGATCAGTGATAGTTGGTTTTTTGCCGGTGGTAAAGCGGATCAGGTGATTGCCGTCATTGGTCAGCGCATAGCCGTTGCCGTCTGAGGCGATCACCATGCGTGTGATTTGGTTTGCAGCATCACCCAGGCCTTTCACCGTGCCAAATGCCTCGTCTTCGAAATAGTAGATCTTGCCGGATTTGAGATCAATGTAACGAAGTTGGTTGATGGCCATCGGGGTGTAATAGAGGCGTTCATGTTTTTTATCATACGCCATCGCAGCTGAGTTTGTCGAAAAAGGCTTGTCAGTCTGGATCTTTTGATTCATCACGACCACCGTTCTTACCCTTACGGTGTTATTAATATTAGTATTCGAATTGTTATTGCCATTCACCTTGTTCAACTCATCATCCAGGTTGACAACTTTCTTTTTTTCCTGTCCGGCGGTCCTGTACACAACTGTACCTGATCCAACGCCGGCACCAGTTCCATTTCCTGAACCAATACCCGTTCCCGAAGCGGTAATTTCTTTTTTTACAACAGGCTTACCCGTTCTTGCATTCAATGCTTCAGTTTCCTGTGAGCTTTGATAAACCGATCGCAGTTCCTGCCCGGTGTTTATATCTACCAACCGGACTTCTTTCCAGTTTCTGCCACCTTTTTCAACGGCTGTAATCGCATAGCCCGTGATCTGTTTTTCTTTTTTCTGAGCGTTTACGGAGATAATGAACAATGTCATTACGCACAAGAGTAGAGTTTTACTTTTCATGGTTGTTTGGTTTTACTATCTGAATGTACGATAGTTTTCGTTGACAACCCAAATTAAATTATCTTTAATCTTAATTTTTACATGAGCGGTCGAACGCGGGACGAAATCCTATAAGGTTTAAAAAACCTTATAGGATTTGTTCGAAACCTTATAGGTCTCTTTTCGGCGGCTTGCCGCCGGCAGGGACAAAGATCAGCGCAGCTGAATTGATGCAATACCTTTTGCCAGTTGGGTCTGGTCCGTCGTCAAATACATGACCGAGATGGGAACCGCTTTTACTGTCTACCACAGCCCATCTTTCCATTCCATAACTCATATCTTTTACAAGGCGTACGGCATCAGGTGTAATGGGTGCATAAAAGCTCGGCCAGCCGGTGCCTGAATTGAATTTTGCTTCTGAACTGAATACTGGTTGTAATGAGGCGGCCGAATAGTAAGTGCCTTTTTCATAAAAATGGTCATACTTGCCTGTGCCTGCCCGTTCCGTTCCTTCCTGGCGGAGAATATAGTATTGTTCGGGGGTCAATCTTGCTTTCCAGGCTGAATCGCTCAGCTTCATGGGATAGACCGTTTTGCCCGTAGCCACCGGCGGATCGGGATATTTATTGTCTTTTGAGGTTTGTGCTTGGGCAGCCAGCGAAAAAACTACCAGGGCTATAAAAGAAAAATATTTCATATTGATTCTTTGACTTGAAAACATAAACGAAAGAAGGGCTGGCCTGGTTTTGTTTTAACTGTTAAGCTTTCATGGAATACAAAGTTAATTTTTTCAGAGAAAATAAATAAAGGGAAAGCGAATGCCTGAATAAATCATTTCTTGTATTGGCGATTTTATAAAATCTATCACAACCGATTTTTGAACACGATCTTTCTGCTTTGCTTCCTACCTTTGTCGTCCCAATAATATCACATGGAATACACTGACGCAACGACACAGGAGATCGATAAAGTAATGCAGGAAGCCTGGAGCGCTTTTCACCTCTACCGGAAATTGCCTTTGAAACAACGAGCCGTATTTATGCGGACCATCGCGAAAGAAATGGAAAACCTTGGGGATGAATTATTAAAAATTGCCGCCGAGGAAACGAATTTACCAGAGGCGAGACTTCGCAATGAGAGAACAAGGACAATGTTTCAACTAACTTCTTATGCAGATGCCTGCGAGCGGGGAGACTGGCTGGAAGCAAGGATCGATACAGCAATGCCTGATCGCAATCCTCCTAAAGTGGACATCCGGAAGATGTTGGTACCCCTGGGACCGGTTGTTGTGTTTGGTGCCAGCAATTTTCCATTTGCATATTCTACGGCTGGTGGTGATACCGCCTGTGCCTTTGCCGCCGGTTGTCCTGTTATTGTAAAGGCTCATCCGGCACATGCGCAGACTAGTGAGATGGTGGCTTCGGCGATTTTTAAAGCCGCAGTTGCCTGCAATATGCCGACAGGGATCTTTGCACATGTGCATGGCGCCGGCAATGAAGTTGGTGAAGCCCTGGTAAAACACCCCCTGGCCAAAGCCGTTGGATTTACCGGTTCGTTTTTTGGCGGGAAACAATTATTCGATTGGGCTAACCAGCGCAAGGAGCCGATTCCGGTATTCGCTGAAATGAGCAGCATCAACCCGGTATTCCTGATGCCTGAAAAAATGAATGAATCCGCGGAGGAGGTGGCTAAACTGTATGCTTCATCCATCACACTGGGTGTCGGGCAGTTTTGTACCAATCCCGGTTTGATCATTGGTGTGGACAGCGAGGGACTGCAAACCTTCATTT
>DASSFT010000280.1:0-4865 GCA_035694045.1 Chitinophagaceae bacterium | reverse complement strand
AAGGATATGCTTATCCCGCAGGAAATGCAGGGCCGCTTTGAGAGCTGGGCCTTTGGCTGCGATACCTGCCAGGATGTTTGTCCCTGGAACCGTTTCAGCAAACCCAACGATGAAACTGAGTTCATTCCCATACCCGAAGTACTGAATTTATCGACCCGCGAATGGGAAGCAATGTCGGAGGAAAGTTTTAAAAAGATTTTTAAACACTCAGCAATCAGCCGGAGTAAATGGAAAGGCATACAACGTAATATAAAATTCCTCCAACTGGATGATAAAGAAACCCGAAATCCCAAATAGGAATTCCGAAAGCTCCCGGGTATTGGAAATTCGATTTCGATCCTTCGTTTCACTCAGGACCATCGGGATCATCATTCAAATTTTGCGCTTCTTTCACCACATGAGGTCCCAGCTTAGTTTAGCAACAATACGTCCAAAACTGTAATGATACTCGTATGTATGTGTTGTGGGATAACAGGGACCTACTATTCCGCAGGGAGACTGGAAAACTCTTTCTTCTGTAATGTCTTTCCGACTATATCCTGCGCTAACCGACACGTGATTTGAATGATTAATGCGTAACCTGTAGCCCAGGCCGGCATCCATATAAAAACCGCCCTTGTATTTGTCCGATATTTTAAGAAACTCTATCTCTGTGCTGTTATTCACTGGAAAACTATATCCGGTATTGGTATATACAAAGGCAAATCTCTTTTTTCCAAAATTCATCCTGAAATCGGCAAACAAAGGAATGGATGTAAGATTATAATAGTCTAACCCCACTCCCACCCCGGTGAACCACCGGTCGTCAAAGGAAAGTCCTGACGATAACTGGTATAATGGTTTAGCATCGCTTTGTCCCATTATAATCCCTCCCGAAGCGATTGTGTTGAAACGTGGTTTAGCCGAATTTTCCTGGGAAAACGACAAGGCAGGAAAAAGCATAGCTATCAATAACCATTTACCTTTCATGGAACCTATTTATTAACTGCGATCTTACTTAACAGGCGAATATTATTGATGTCTGAATAATCATATTGATACAACCCGTCCGCGGCAACTACCATAGCCCTGTTATTCCAGGTGATCACATCGTAGGTTTCTATGCCGGTGATCGTTTTCAGCAACTGCAGGTTCAACACATCGGAAGCATTGTATACGCGAAGTCCAGCTGTACCATCGCAGACAAATAACAGGTTGTTATCCTTTGATAGTCCCTTGGGTCCCGTTAGCGGGTAGGTTTTTACTAACGACGGAGATTGAATATTCTGAACATTGACAATAAGCAGCTCGTCGGCGGTAGGTCCGCAGGTGGTGCCAGACTTTAAGGTAATAAACGCATAGTCATCATCGGCGATCACCGGGTCGCAGGCACGTGCATGTGCAAAATTTGCCTGTTTCACCGGGCTGGCCGGGTTTGCAATGTCAAAGATGAACATTCCGCCCATCGAGCCAAGAAACAGTTTATTTTTAAAAGGATAAATGGTTTCAATATCAAAGCCGGCATTAATAGTATTTGATAAAACCGGGTCTGCAGCGTTGGCCAATGAAACGGATCTCAAGGTATGCCGGTCCACTGCATACATGTAATCATTCACGATAGTAAATCTTGCCATAGATCCCCCGATGCCAGTGGGAGCGCTTGCGGCAGCTGATTGACCTCCTGCGGCATTCCCCGTAGCAAAAAATACATCAGTGCGGCCCATACCCCACCATCCGCCACCCTGACCATCACAGCTCTCAGTGATCGTCGTATCCACCCGTTTCCAGTCCATGATCACCTGGCCGGTATTGCTAGCGACAAACCCACCGCCATACATGCGTTCGGGAAAAACAAAATCTATGAATTTCCTTACTACGATATTCGAAGGATTGGAGATATCTATTGCTACCAGGTCGGTATACAGGTCGGCATAGAGCATATTTCCTTTGACAGCAAGATCCACATTGCCCGGGATATCGATGAACGCAACGTTTCTCGGTTGGGCGGGATTCGAATTGTCAATGACATGGATCCCCTTATCGATTTCATTGAGGAAAATATAATTGCCAGAGATATAGAACTTGCCCGTATTCTTTAAAGCTTTTGCGGGGTTGCTTTTTATATTGGCCCTGACTTCAGCTTTAGTCTTATACACCGGAACATAATAAGTATAGGTATGGGTTTTCTTGCATTGATCTTTTACGCAAGCTGAAAAACCGATGGGTAATGCAGCCAGCAAAATAATAATTGCTCTGAAAATTTTATTTGGTTTCATACAAGCAGTGTTTTAAAAGCTGACACCGCCTCCTGAAGGAACGTTGCACTTATTTATTTTTTCTTTTTGGGAAAAAACAGTCGGGTATTAAGACCGCCAAACCACAGGTATTGCTTATGGTCATTGGCAAGAAGCGAGTTTGTATTGAAAGACAATTGTGGCCCGATGACCAAATCCGCACCTTTTTTGGTTTTAAAGCTGTATGACAAACCTGTACCGATAGCAAATTGCATTTTGTTGAAAGCATCATCGTCCTGGTAATAGATGCCTCCATTGGAAGAGCTATAAACAAGTGCATTGCTGGATAACAGGTAACCAAGTGATACTTCAAAATTCAATTGAACTGGTATTTTTTTGTTGATCTGCCAGTGATAACCCAGTGGAATAGCTACATAATGGAAACTGTTGGTGTATTTGTCATCGTCCCCGGCGCGGTAGCTTTTGTTAACCTCCATGGAAGTAAAATTATTATAGCTTGCGGACACTCGCAATGCGCTGTCCACCGCTGATCCTATCTTCACGTGTGTGCTTGCGTAGGCGTACTGGACGCCACCTGAAAAACTGCTTCGTTCAGATACCTGCCATTCTCTTGTATAACCAATCCTGAACGACAGGCCTCCTGTGACCTCGGAAGGAGGTATAGGAGGTGCAACGCCGCCCCCGCTGGCACTTCCACCGTTGGGGTTATTTTGTGGTGCATACACAGCGTCCATTGCACCACCCAGTTTCAGCATGGGAAAAGGATTGCTTTGAATAGATGAAACGCCAATGGAGAAATCAAGCCCCCACCTGGTTTTGTTTTTACCGGGCTCATTTTTGGCTACTGCCTGTTTAGCTTCATTAGTCATAGCCAGGTTCTTTGCCTCCGGTTTGTCTGTATTCACTGAAGCCGCGCCCGCTTGATCATTGTCTGTGGCCTTCTTAAGTTCTGTTGCAACTGGTTCGCTATTTACTTTGACCACGTCATTTTTCGGTTCCGTTTTCTTCTGTGTTGCCGGCTGGGTTATGGATACATCGAAATTGCCAGTAGTCGTTGCAACCTTATCCTGTTTATTTTTTAAAGAGTTGTCGCTATTTGAGTTTTCTGCAACCGGGAGATTCTTCTTTCTTCCGGCCAAAGGGCGTATTGCTGCTACATTTATATTATCGGTTGTACTGGATGCAGGATGCTGGATACTTGATGCTTGATGCTTGATGCTGGATGCTGGATTCTTACTATCGACTTTTGACTCCCGACTATCGACCCGATGGCTATCAGGCCCCTGTTCAGGATTGGATGCTGGATCGTGCTTCTTGACTATCGACTCGCGACCTTGCCTACCGGCAGGCAGGCTATCGACCTGATGGTTATCGGGTTTCGATTCATGATTGAAGTAATACACCGACACGATCAGCAATAAAATCGCCGCCGCGGGAATAAGTAAGAAAAAGATCACCCTCTTTCTTTTCTTTTCCCTCAGTTCATCTTCTACATTTTTCCAAACAGATGCAGATGGATTTAACCGGAAATCTTCCATCTTCTCCTGCACCTGTTTTTCAAATTCATTTGCCGGCATATTTTTCCTTTTTTTTATCTGAAGAAAAATTTTCTATCCATGTGATCAGGAGATTCCTGGCTCGTAGATATTGCGATCTCGAGGTGCCATCACTGATTCCGAGTAACTCACCAATCTCGACGTGCGAATAACCTTCTACCGCATGCAGGTTAAATATTACCTGGTAACCGTGAGGTAGCTGTCGTATCAGGTCGGCTAATTCTTTTGCGTTAAGACGGATGGCAGGATCATCTTCTACTACCGGGTGAAGATATTCCTGGGTGAAATACATCTCCTGCTGGTACTTCCGGTTCCGTTTTAAAAAATTCAGGGCGGTATTTACCATGATCCGCCGTATCCAGGCTCCAAGCTCCCCTTCATATTTATATTGGTCGAGATTTCGAAACACTTTTATGAATCCCTCCTGCAACACATCTTCCGCGTCTTTGATCGAACGGGTATACCGATAACAAACCCCCAGCATGTTTTTGGCGAACAGCTCATACAATTCCCTTTGCGCCTTTACTTTCCCTTTAAGGCAGTCCTTGACTAACTTCTGGTGGTCCATTATTATGTTAATAGGCTGACAATTTAAAAATGGGTTTCGTTGCACCCCTGGAATACAAAAGCCCCGAAAATGGGGCTTATTAATCAAATCTCAAGAACCAAATCCCAAGAACCAAATAAGTTCCAAGCAACAAAAATCAAATCATGGGAATTGGCAGCCTCTGTTTCAATATTTGAATTTGTGTACCGCCGATGGCGGGATTGGTTCTTGCTTCTTGTTTCTTGGTTCTTTCGCCTGGCGGGATTATTCCACTTTAAAATCAACCTGCAAATCACCCCACCATAAGGTAACAACACCATTTTTATTAACAGTAAATGTCATTTTCTCGGTAAAAGTTTTGGATTTGGTGGGTTTTACTTTTACCCGTAGCACATCATCTGTTTCCTTATACTGGAAGGCTCCCCATTGGTTCCAGGTTTTATTGAAAATAATGGTCCATTCATTCTCACCGGCTATTGTGAACAGCCCGTATTTACCAGCTGGTAATTCCTTACCCTCCACTTTTAC